>JAZQOW010000098.1:0-52338 GCA_045628065.1 Faecousia sp. | reverse complement strand
GCCAACACAGCCAACGCAGAGCCGACACAGAGGGCGCGGAGCGGGAACAGGGCGAGGGCTGCCGCGCTTCCCGAATGACCACCACTGGAAGCGGGCGGTCTTCTCCAACCTACCGGGGGCTATAAATTCTAATGTCGTTTAATACATCAGATTAGAATATATCCCCCCTACCGATGTTAAAAAATAAGGGGGGGGCGGCCACTACCACAACAGGGGAGTACAATCATTCACAAAATTTCCCCAAAATGGCATTGCAACAAATCGTCAATTGACAGGGTAAAATAGGCGTGGTAAAATTATAGAAGCGGGTGAATGAAACCCCGACAAAAACCCACACGGGCATGAAAAATATGCAACCCCACACCAAAACCCACACGGACACGGCAGCACAAGACACGATAAAACACAGCAAATTATAGTAAAAACCCACACGAAAAAGCACTTTTGAAAATCACGAAAACTCGAATATTCAAACTTTTTTCATGAAGAAACAGCAATATTCAACAAGATATAAAAAGACACCGAACAATCCCCGGGTAATTGGTAAGGATGAGGTCGGCAGTTCGAATCTGCCCAGCAGCTCCAAACGGGATTACCTTTCGGTGATCCCGTTCTTATTTTATTATGGAGGATACCGCTATGGATGCTTCGCTTTATCCCATGATCTTTAAGCGCAAATCCTTTCACACTTTCCGCAGCATTGAGCGGCCGCTGAGCAGTGAGGAGCTTTCTGCGCTTCGGGAAGCTTTTGCAGGTTTTGAGCCGCTGAATCCCGACATTCGGGTGGGTCTGCGCATCGTCTCGACGACAGAGAATCCCTTCAAGCGAGATGCAGAATACTGTGTTCTGCTTTACAGCGAGAAAAAAGAAGGCTGGCTCCAAAATCTGGGGTATCTGGGGCAGCAGCTCGACCTTTGGCTGGCAGCCAATGATATCGGCTGTGTGTGGTACGGGCTCGGCAAGACCGATCTTGTGCAATGGGACGGTCTCGATTTCGGCATCATGCTTGCCATTGCCAAGGCCGCACCCGACAGCTTCCGCAAGGATATGTTCAAAGCCAAGCGCAAGCCGATGGATGATCTTCGCAGCGGCGAGGGTTATGATGAAATTCTGAACATCGCCCGCTTCGCGCCCAGTGCCTGCAACAGCCAGCCGTGGTTTGTCGAATGCAGCGGCAGCACGCTGGATATTTTCCGGGAGAAAACTCCAAAACACCACGGCCTGTTCCCTGTCTCCTCTCTGCGGTATTTCAATCAGATCGACCTTGGAATTTTCCTGTGCATTCTGGAGCTGTGTCTGCAAAACGCGGATATCCCCTTCCAGCGCACGCTCTACCCCGAAATGGAGAACGGCAACCTGCTACTCAATGCCCGCTACGAATTAACCAAATAAAAAAGAGATCGTCTCAAAAGGCACAGCCACATAAGGATGCATTTTAAAACCCGCCGAAAAGAAATTACATTTCTTTCCGGCGGGTAGTTTTTCCTTGTTCATATTAGAGTATCATATTTCCATCTTCATCAAAGAAAGAATACTCACTCGGTAACCCAGGGTAGTAGTAAACGAAAGGTATTTGGTCAACAGTCACTTCCGTTTCGCCTGCATATCCCGAAATGCTGATACGCTTACAGTTGGGATTATTGACGATAAACGAATAGCCATCGTGCCACATTTGAACATAAATATCCTGTCCTCTTTCTATTGCTTTGTATCTATGCACAAATTTATACTCATTACTCCCGATTTCGGTAAACTCTATCGGAAAATAACTGTGCTTTTGGTATTCGTTTCCCGTAATAAACCAAAACAGATGATCCGTGCGATTGATTGTAGATTTTCCGGCTATTACTATTTCGATGGTATCAATTTCGGCAAGATTGATTTCTTTTCGAGCCTTAGCAATCAAGCCCTCATCTCCCACAATCTTTGAAGAGCGTATCGTAAAGATGGCAATGAAGGATGATACTATCAGCAATACAGTAATGAAGATAAGAATTTTCTTTTTCATTGCTTTGTCTCCGCAACTTCAGATTTATCCACATCTTTAATGAGCATTGGATTTTACCGTACAGAAAAATTTCCTTATCTGACTGTCTCCAAGCCCGGAGACGGTCTCTTTTATTATGCTCTTAATCCTTTGCCTTCTCGATAATGGCAATGCCTGCGGAGGCACCCAGGCGGGAGGCACCGGCTTCGATCATGGCGATGGCATCCTCATAGGTGCGCACACCACCGGCAGCCTTTACGCCGATGTCGGGCCCGACGGTTTTCCGCATCAGTGCCACATCCTCAGGCGTTGCGCCTGCGGTGGAAAAGCCGGTGGAGGTCTTCACAAAATCTGCACCCGCACGCACGGCAGCCTGACAGGCCTTGACCTTTTCCTCATCGGTCAGCAGACAGGTCTCAATGATGACCTTCAGCTTTGCTTTGCCCGCGATGGAGCGGACAACATAGGCGATATCGGCCTCTACATCGTTCCAGCAGCCGTCCTTGGCGGCGCCGATGTTGATGACCATGTCGATCTCTTTTGCGCCGCAGTCCGCTGCATCGGCGGCCTCAAAGCCCTTGGCCTTTGTCGTGCAGGCGCCGAGGGGGAAGCCGATCACGCAGCAGGGCGCTACATCCGTTCCCGCAAGCTCCTGTGCTGCCAGCGCGATATGGCAGGGATTGACGCACACGCTGGCAAAGCCGAATTTCTTTGCCTCATCGCAGAGGGCAACAATCTGGGCACGGGTCGCCTGCGGCTTTAAAAGGGTATGATCGATATATTTGGCAAGGGCCTTTTTTGTAAGCTCCATAGGAAGTACCTCCGAATGATTTTCTTCAATGTATCACATATTTTTATCAATTGCAACTAAATATGGCATAGATGATTGTGGGTTTCTGCGAAGCGGCGCGGGGCGGTTGTTCTTTTGGGCGGTTTGTGGTATACTATTGAAAAAAAGAAAAGGAGGGTGCCGGGGATGCGCGACAAAAGAGACCGAAAATTCTGGACAATGGGGCTTCTGGAAAGCCGCGGCTGGACCCGGGAGCAGGTGCAGGCGCTTCTGCCCAACCCGATCTACCGCTCCGTCGGCACCCGAAGAGTGCGCACCTGGCGGCGGGAGGATGTGCTCAAGGCCGAGCGCGACCCCAAGTTCGCGCCGATCATCACCGATGCCGTCCGCGCCGTACAGCAGGCAGAGCAGGCCATTATCGATGCCCTGAACACCCTGCAGCATGCGTGGACAGACGCGCAGCTGCCTGAGACCCGGCAGGCACTTCTGGCAAGGCACTATCACAGCGCCATTCTCCATCATCTGCGCCACCTCAGCCCCTCAACTACCGTCCACACGGGAAAGGCCAGCAGCTATCTTGCCGCCTTCCTGTCCTTGGAGCATCGCTACAATCCCGACACCGTGGGCGATACCCTCCGCCGCTTCATTATGACCGGCATCTGGTTTGGCAGCAATCCGGCTGTGCCGATCTGCCAGCGGGTCACGGAGCGCTACAGCGCCGTGCTGCTTGCCGTAGCCGAGAAGGCGCTGGAGGCATTTTCCGCTGCACAGCCGGAGGCGGATGTGGAGGATTTCCTGCAAATGCCCCGCTTCCCGATCAATGAGCTGCTGTCGCAGCCTCTGGGGCAGCTTTATACCGCGATCTATATTCCCAGCGCCATCCGCAACAATCTGGAGCTGCTGGTCGCCCTGAATCCGAAGGACGAATATCCGGCGGCGCGCGCCATGCGTCGGCACTTTATTCTCCACATCGGCACCACCAACACCGGCAAAACCTATGCAGGCTTCCAGAAGCTCAAACGCGCCCGCAACGGCGTCTACCTTGCCCCTCTGCGTCTTTTGGCTATGGAGGCGCAGGAAACGCTTCTGAATGCCGGTGTGGCCTGCGCCCTGTGCACGGGTGAAGAGGAGGACTGGGCGGATGACGATACCCACATCTGCGCCACAGCGGAAAAGCTGGATCTATCGCTAAACTATGATGTTGCCGTCATTGACGAATGCCAGATGATCGCAGACAAGCAGCGAGGCTATGCATGGACCCGCGCCATTCTGGGCATCTGTGCCCCGGAAATCCATCTTTGCGCCGCCCCGGAAGCGAAAAACATTCTCATTCGTCTGATCGAATCCTGCAATGACACCTATGAGCTGGTGCGCCACGAAAGGAAAACGCCGCTCGTGTGCATGGACCGCACGGTGGACTATAACCAGCTCCAACCCGGGGACGCGCTCATCACCTTCTCCAAGGTTGGCGTTCTAAGTGTCGCAGAGGATTTGCGCCAGCGCGGACTTCGTCCCGCCATCATCTATGGCGCGCTGCCCTATACCACCCGGCGGCGGCAGATGGAGGGCTTCCTGCGCGGGCAGATGCGTTATGTGGTCTCCACCGATGCCATCGGCATGGGGCTGAATCTGCCCATTCAGCGGATCATTTTCATGGAGACAGAAAAATTTGACGGGACAGAGCGCAGACCGCTCCGTCCCGAGGAAGTGCAGCAGATTGCCGGTCGGGCAGGCCGCTTCGGTATGTACGATAAGGGCTATGTCGGCGCGATGGAGAATCTTATGGATATCCGCACCGCGCTGGAAAGCGTAGTGCCTCCCCTCACCTATGCGGTCACAGGCTTTTCCGATTATGTGCTTGAAGGCCCCTTTGACCTGTTGGAGGTGCTGGAGGTATGGAATAAAATGCCTTCCGTGAAGCCCTATAAGAGGCTCGATGTCAGCCGCTATCTCACGATGATCTCCCGCCTGCGCGATCAGGGCTTCCGCCTCACCAAGGCGCAGGAGCTTCGCGCAGCCAGCATTCCCTATGATGAGACCGAGCAGGAGCTAAACCAGCTGTTCTTCCTCCTGATACAGAGCTGGACACTGGGACAAAATCCCGACCCGCCGGAGCTCCCCGACCGCAGAGCCGATGAATTTACACTCCCGGAGCTGGAGCTGCAATGCAGGAAGCTGGATTTATTCTATTCCTTCGCCCGTTCCTTCGGCTGCGAGATTGACGCGGACGCCATCTATGATGAGCGCGAGTGGATCGCCGAGCGCATCAACACCATCCTGCTCCACAATCTGAAAAACAACATTCGCTTCTGCCGGATGTGCGGCGGGGCACTGCCCCTGCACCATCAGGGGAGTCTGTGCTCGAAATGCTTCCGCTCCCACGGGTCAGACCGCCGCTTCCGAAATTATTGATTCTGAAGCATCAGATAGGCGCGCAATACGGCAGCCTGGGTTTTGATGTCCGGGATTTCTCCCGCAAGCACCTGGGCGGCAAGTTCTTTTAAAGGAACGGTCTGCACCGTCAAAAATTCATCGGGATCCAGATCCTGTGCGCCCTTGTGCAGACCCTGTGCCAGAAACATATGGATCGCTTCGCTGGAATAGGCTGCGGCGGGATAGAAAACGCCCAGAGGGATCATTTTCTCCGCGGTGAAGCCGGTTTCCTCCCGAAGCTCCCGGCGGGCAGCTTCCTCGGGGTCTTCCCCGGCATAGTCAAGCTTGCCGGCGGGGATTTCCGTAAGCACCCGTCCTACGGGATAGCGGAACTGACGCTCCACGATCACATTGCCATCCTCCGTCACGGGAATCACGCACACCGCACCGATGTGCCGGATCAGCTCGCGGGAGGCCTTGTTCCCATTGGGCAGGGCAACCGCATCATCGTATACATGGAGAATTCTGCCGTCGAAAATCAGCTTGGAATCCAGCTGGCGTTCGACCAGAGACTGTTCATTCATTTTCATTCCTCCCGGTCATTTTTTATGATTTTACCATATTTCGCCGGGGGATACAAGGCAGGCGCATCATGGAAAACTATATGTATATCCTTCGCTGCGGCGACGGCACCTACTACACCGGCTGGACAAATGACCTGCCCCGGCGCCTTGCAGCGCACCGGGCAGGCCGCGGCAGCAAGTATACACGCGCACACCAGCCGGTGGAGCTGGTATACTGCGAAGCCTTCCCCACAAAGCAGGAGGCCATGCGCCGGGAATGGGCAGTCAAGCAGCTCTCCCGCGCAGAAAAAACAAAGCTGATTGCACAGGGCATCCGCGCACCGCTGCCGGAAAACACCGAAATCAACAACATCCCCTAAAGCGAACCATTGGGATTCGCTTCAGGGGATGTTTTTTTGATGGCTTAATAATCGGGCGTATAGTTGACGATGATGCTGCGGTCTGTCAGTGCGGAAACCTCTGCCTCGGTGCCGATGTTGGTGTGGAACACGTTGACCTGCACCAGATTGACGCAGTCGGCAAGGCAGTCAATATTGTTAATGTTGTTATAATCCAGCGTGACATAGTTGAGATAAGGAAGCGAAGCCAGACCGGAAAGGTCCTCCAGGAAATTATGGTCGGCGTAGAACCTTTGCAGGCTGCTGTTCTCTGTGAAGGGCGGCAGGCTGACCACATCGTTTTCATTGATGTTGACAAGGGTGATGGAGTCGATCGGGCCGAGCTCGTCAATGGAGGTAAGCTTATTATAGGACAGATCGACCTCCTGAAGCTTTGTGCAGGCCTCCAATCCGGCAATGCCGGTGAGCTCGTTATGGGCAGCCGTCAAATGGGTCAGGCCGGTACAGCTTTTCAGCGCGGAAATATCGGTAAGATTGCAATTGGAAAGATCCAGCACCTGAAGGAATTGCAGGCGGGAAAGTGCCGCCATCGTAGCGGGGGCATTGTAGCTCAGATCGAGCTGCTGGAGGCTTTGCAGGGAAGCAAGCGGCGAAATATCGCTGATGCCGTTGCCGCTGAGATTGAGGCTCAGAAGGCCGGTGCAGTTGGAGAGCGGGGCAATATCCTTCACCGTATCGCTGCCGAGATCGAGCGTTTCCAGCGTCTTGAGCGTTCCGAGGGAGGACACATCCGTAATGCCGCAGCTGTTGAGGTTGAGCGTCTTGAGAGAAGCCAGCTGGCCGATGCGCTCAAGCGCAAGGGTGGATACGCTGCTCTGGTTCAGATCCAGCGTCTCAAGCAGCGGCATGACAGCAAGGAAAGAGAAGTCGCCGCCATGGTAGTTGGGCATGGAAAGGGATTTGAGGCCGGTGAAATAGGAAAGATCCGTCAGATCGGTGATGGTGTCCGGGATCGTCAGCTCTGTCACGCTCCACAGGTCATCGGTCATGATCTTATCGCTGCCCAGCTCCAGTGCCTCGCGCACAAAGGATTCAAAGGCAGAGGAGGCAAAGCTGACTTCCTCTACAATGTTGCCGACGGTATAGCCGCAGCTGACCGCCGGGGAGACAAGGCCGTTCTCCCCCACCACAATTGCGGTGACATGGGTCTCACCGGATGCCAGCTCTACAGGCAGGCTGTAGGGTACATCGGCAAGGGAGGGATATTCGCCGTCCGTGCGCATATAGGGCGTGCCGGAGGTGTAGGTCATGGAGACGGAGATATAGTCGCTGTAGTAGCCGCTCTCCGGGCTTAAGGTCGGGGCAGCGGGACGCATGGGCTCCAGCTCGGCCTTGACCTTGTTGTTGCCGATGGAATCGAGCATCTCCTGCGCATCGAGCAGCTTATCCTGCGCCACATAGGTCTTGGACAGCGCCAGATAAAGGGCAGAAACATCGGGATGGGCAGCAATGGCATTGACGAGCGTATACTCCGCCTTGGTGTAGTTGCCGGAATCGGCATAGGTCTGGCTAAGTGCGATCGCAATGTCATAATTGTCCGGGTCAAGCTCATAAGCTGTGCTGTAAAGACGAATGGCACGCTGGTCATTACCGTTCGCCCGGGCGCTTTCTGCCAGCTGCGCACAGCGCTCAGCGGTCATATTTCCCTGATAGACCAGAAAATACCACGCTGCTCCAGCCACAATGGCAAGAACCAAAATAATAATTAAAATTGTTAGAAGTGCTTTTTTCATAAAACGACTCCGTTCTGTGAAAGAGTACAAAATAATACATTTTTGTTACATTATTATACTTCCCGCAAAAACTTCTGTCAAGAACGGCAAAGGCGGGGAAGAAAGGACAAGCATGAAAAAATACGCTGTAGAAATCTTAATGGGACTGATCCTGGCGCTGACACTGAATCTTGTGCTGCGCGAAAGGCCATCTGCGCAGGTGCCGGAGCCTGTCATGGCGGCATCGGCAGCGCAGGCGGCAGAGGGGTCATTTGATGAAGCCTATATGCTGACGCTTCTGCGGGAGGATGAGCCAGAGCGATGCAGTCTTCAGGAATATCTGGTCGGTGTTCTTCTCTCGGAGGTGCCGATGTCCTTTTCCGGGGAAGCCTTAAAAGCGCAGGCCATTGCCTCGCGCACCTTTACCCTGCATTGCCGCAAGCATGACGGAGCCGATGTATGCGCAGACAGCGGCTGCTGTCAGGCATGGGGCGATGTGCAGAGCCTGCAGGAACGCTTTGGAGAAAAATATGAGGAATACTACGAAAAGGCGCTTGAGGCCGTAGCGGCCACGGACGGTATGGTGCTGACCTATCACGGAGACCTGATCGACGCCACCTTCTTCGCCTGCTCCGGCGGGACGACCGAGGCCGCCGAAGCGGTATGGGGAAACGATATACCCTACCTGCAATCAGCGGACAGCCCCGGGGAGGAAATTGCGGACTGCTATGAAAGCCAATGCGAGTTCTCCCCGGAAGAATTTGCCGAAGCACTCCCGGAAGCCGATCTCTCCGGTGCACCCGACGTCTGGGTAGGCGAAACCACTAGGACACAGGGCGACGGCGTAGACACCATGAGCATTGGAGGGATCTCCTATAAGGGAACCGAGCTTCGTCGGCGCTTCGGTCTTCGCTCAGCTAAATTCACGCTCTGCTATGAGAACGGAAGCTTCTGCTTCCACGTACTCGGCTACGGGCACCGGGTCGGTATGAGTCAATGGGGTGCAGAGGCCATGGCGCGAAAGGGTGCGGCAGCAGAGGAAATTCTCGCTGCCTACTACACGGATACCGCGTGCGAAACCCTGCGTGCCTCGCAGGCAATTTACCTGCATCGTCCATACCGTGCTGCCCATCCCGATATCTCTGCATAGTTTCATCCGGCGGCGCAGGCTTTATCCCTGCTGCCGCCGGATGCTTCACTTCTTATCAAAAAAACTGCGCTGATCCGGGGTGACCATTTCAAGGCTGTACAGCTCCTTCATATCCACGGCCGTGGCGCCCCGATGCACCAGCTCTGCCATGGCCTCGCTGCCGTCATTGCAGACATAGACCTCCGACCAGCTGTGGCGGAGGTTTTCCATTGTTCCGGCCCAGGTGCCACCGAAGCCCAAGTCACACTGGGCAACAAAGGTTTTTTCTCCGAGCGCATGGATCAGGTGGTTGCGGTGCAGCGCCCGCGGATTGGAAAAGGGCAGATCGTAGCCCCCCTCGGAGAGCATAAGGATCGATTCCCCTTTTCCGGGAAGGTGCCGGGTCAGCTCATCGGCAACAAAGGAAACCACACTGCCGCCGAAGCGGATGCAGGCTTCCTGCGCCGTCCGATCCGTGCCCAGCGCATTGCCGGAGATCACGTTCAGCCCCTCAATGGCAGCCAGCTGCCCCACCCGGCGGGCAAACTGCGCACCCATGGGCCTGAGCGCCCGGGAGCCTACCACGCCGACACCATTATGGGAAAGCAGCCGGACATCTCCCGCCGCAAAGAGCACAGGCGGCGCATAAAGGCGCAGCAGGTGATGCAGTCTGGGCGGATAATCCGCAGAAAGGCGGGTCAGCAGAAAAATGCCATGCTCCCTTGCCCGGTCAAGATAGCGCTCAAGCTGTGTCTCGCGGGACAGAAGTGCGCAGATGCGCTGTGCCTGATCGCTGTTATAGCCCAGCTTCTCCAGAATTTCCGGATGAAGCTCTTCCATTGGCTCCTCGGGCGCGCCCAGAGCGCTGACGCGCTGGGACAGGGTGCGAAGCTGCGCCATGGTCAGCGGCATCATGCCGTCGCCGGGGATGACGGTGCACAGCAGAGCAATGCCCCATTCGTGAATGTTCATCGATACCTCCGCTTGCTCTGCGGCGCTCTGCGCTCCGGCGCGTGCACCAGCGTATCATCCTCGCCAAAGGCGATGGGCTGAACGGTAAAGTGGCTGTACTTTGCGATTTCATCAAGCTTGGCCTGCTCAGGGAACGAGCCGATGACAGAAATGGCAATGCCCTTTCGTCTGGCGCGTCCGGTTCGGCCAATGCGATGGATGTAGTATTCGTTTTCCAGAGGAATATCGTAGTTGATGACCAGCTCCACATCGTCCACATCAATGCCGCGGGACGCCACATCGGTCGCAATGAGGATGGGCACGGTGCCCTGCCGGAAGGCATTCATATTTTTCTCCCGGAGCTGCTGGCGAATGTCGCCGTGAATACACTCCGCAGCGAAGCCTGCCCGTTTCAGGTCATCGCAAAGACGCTGGCACATCTGCTTGGTATTGCAGAATACCAGAGCTTTCTCATAGCCGATGATCGAGAGCAGGCGGCGGGCAGCATCTTCCTTCTCCAGAGCGGGAACCGTCATGGAATACTGGTCAATATCCGGCCGCTCCTCGGCCTCGGGCTTGACGGTGATCTCCACCTCATCGCGCTGGTACATCCACGAAACGGTCATGACCTCCTGCGAAATGGTGGCAGAAAACAGCCCCAGCTGGCGGCGGTTTTTGATCAGGTCCAGAATTTTGGTCACATCATCGAAAAAGCCCATATCCAGCATCCGATCCGCTTCATCCAGAATGACCGTATGGATGCCGTCCAGCTTTAAGCTGCCGCGCTTATAGTGATCCATAAGACGTCCCGGGGTAGCAACCACGATCTGCGGATGCTTTTTCAGCTGCCGGGTCTGCCCCTCCAGCTTCGCGCCGCCATAGATGACCGCCACGCGAACGCCCTCATAATAACTTAAAAGCCCCCTGAGCTCATCGCCGATCTGGATGGCCAGCTCGCGGGTGGGCGCAAGAATCAGCCCCTGTACAGCGCTGTTTGCGGCATCCACATGGCAGATCAGAGGAATGCCGAAGGCAAAGGTCTTGCCTGTGCCGGTAGGCGCTTTGGCAATGACATCCTTCCACTGCATAAACGGCGGAATGGCCTCAGCCTGCACCTTCGTGGGATAGCCGAAGCCCTTTTGCTCCAGAGCTCTCAGAATAGGCTCCGGCAAGCCAAGGGATTGGAAGGAAGCTGTTGTTTCGCTCATGTTCATGAACCTGTCTTTCCACATAAAATCTCAACATATATTATAGCAGGTTTTTTCCGCTTTTCAACGATGGTTCTTTTCTTTGGCGGAAAAATGTGGTATGATGTTGCAAAGATTGCCTAAGGAGGCGCATTATGAGCAAAGCTGATCTGATTTACCGCGAAAACTGCCGTACCATTCTGGAGCACGGTGTATGGGACACGGATCGGGAGGTTCGTCCCCACTGGGAGGATGGCACCCCTGCCCACACCGTGAAGTCCTTCGGCATTGTCAATCGCTACAACCTGAAAGAAGAATTCCCGATCATGACCCTGCGCCGCACCTTCTACCGCTCGTGCGTGGATGAGCTGCTGTGGATCTGGCAGAAGAAATCCAATAACGTCCGCGAGCTTTCCAGCCATATCTGGGACAGCTGGGCAGATGAAAACGGCACCATCGGCAAGGCCTACGGCTACCAGCTCGGAATCAAGCACCACTATGCCGAGGGTGACTTCGATCAGGTGGATCGCGTGCTCTACGACCTGAAGCACAACCCCACAAGCCGCCGCATTCTGACCAATCTCTACAATTTCAGCGACCTGCATGAGATGGGGCTCTATCCCTGCGCCTACTCCATGACCTTCAACGTCTCCGGCAATACCCTCAACGCCATCCTCAACCAGCGCTCTCAGGATATGCTCCCCGCCAACAACTGGAATGTGGTGCAGTATGCGGTGCTGGTGCATATGCTGGCGCAGGTCTCGGGTCTGGAAGCTGGCGAGCTGGTGCATGTCATCGCCGACTGCCACATCTATGACCGCCATGTGCCGCTGGTGGAAAAAATGCTTGAGCGCGAGCCGCTGCCTGCCCCGGAATTCCGCCTTGACCCCGAGGTGAAGGATTTCTACGCCTTTACAAAGGACAGCGTCACGATCACGGATTACCGCTATCATCGCTTCGACGAGAAAATTCCGGTGGCGATATGATGGAACTGATCGTAAATGTATCCGCCGACTGGGGCATCGGCCGGAATAATCAGCTGCTGGTCTCCCTCCATGCAGACTTAAAGCGCTTCCGCGAGATCACGAGCGGCCACACCGTCATTCTGGGCAGAAAGACCCTGCAAACCTTCCCCGGCGGCAGGCCTCTGAAGAATCGGAGAAATATCATCCTCTCCACCTCCCCCGCGTATCAGGTGGAGGGTGCCGAGGTTGCCCACAGCCTTGAAGAGCTGTTCTCCATGCTCTCCCCGGAGGAGCTGTGCTATGTCATCGGCGGCGAGAGCGTCTACCGCCTGCTTGCGCCCTACTGTACAAGGGCGCTGGTCACAAAGAGCTACGGAAGCTTTGAAGCTGACCGTTTCTTCCCCGATCTCGATGCTGACCCCAACTGGCAGATCGAAACCGAATATGAAATGCTCGAAGAGGACGGCGTTTCCTTCCAATACATTGATTATGTAAACCAATCGCCGCTGTCTGTCCCTGAGGTGCCGCATGTATAAAGTAAGAATCACCGTCCTGCGCAAGGCCTGCTATAAGGATTTGATGGAGAAATACGAAAATCCCATCGAGCACGCCTGCGATTTGGAGGAAGGCATGGTCTTCATTGCCAACGGCTGGCAAAAGCCGGAGGGGCTGTGCTCCAGTGCCTGGGATACCCTCTCCCCCTTTGTCATGGCGCTGGCTCACGGTGCACAGGATTTCTACGACGGATGGATGAAAAACAGTCGCTCGGCGCTGCTTTCGTGCAATGACGGCTTTCGCCCGGTCAGCTTCCTTGTGGAAGCGCTGGACGAGACCGCCGATGCCTGATTTTCCGGGTCTTTCGTTGTTTTTCTCTGTTTTCTCTATTTAGGATTTGCATTTTACCCGATTTCGCTGTATAATGTCAGCCGTGGAATGCTCCCTTCCGATTTCAGATCATGTATGATTTGTTGGAGTTTTTCCCGATTTCAACCATTGCTTTGGCAATTTGCAGTATGCATTATCCAATTTCTCCCAAAATTTGCGAGCATGGTGTAGATGCATTATGATGATGAGGAGTAGCGTAATGATGAACGAAAAAAATAGTTCCATAAAAAAAGGCCAAGTTCCGATGGAGGACTGGACGGATTGGCGATGGCAGGTAAAGAACTCCATCTGCACCATTGATGCGCTGAAGGAACAGCTGCCTCTGGATGCGCAGGAGGAGCAGCAGATCGGGCAGTGCCTTGAGCGCCTGAAAATGCGCATCACGCCGTACTACCTGTCCCTTGTGGATGAAAACAACCCCAAGGATCCCATCCGCCTGCAATGCGTACCCCAGACCTACGAGCTGGAGGGCTGCCCGGAAGAATCTCTGGACTGCCTGCACGAGGAAGAAAGCTCCCCCGTTCCGGGTCTTGTGCACCGCTATCCGGATCGCGTACTGTTCCTGGCTACCAGCTCCTGCTATATGTATTGCAGACACTGCACCAGACGCCACTTTGTAAGCAAGGCGCCGACTGTGGATATGAAGCAGCAGTATGACCGTTGCTTCGCGTATATCCGCGAGCATACGGAGGTGCGCGACGTTCTGGTTTCCGGCGGCGATCCGCTGACCCTGCCGGAGGAGACGCTCGAATACATCCTGCGCGGCATTCGTGAGATCAAGCACGTGGAAATGATCCGCATCGGCTCCCGCGTGCCGGTGGTTCTCCCCTTCCGCATTACCGATGAGCTTTGCTCCATGCTTGCAAAGTATCATCCCCTGTGGCTCAACACGCACTTCAACCATCCCAGAGAAGTCACCGAGGAAGCCATGGCAGCCTGCGCCAAGCTTGTGTCGCATGGCATTCCCCTCAATAACCAGTCGGTTCTCCTTGCAGGCGTCAACGATTCCGTTGAAGTCATGAAAGAGCTGGTACATAAGCTGATGGTCGCACGCGTCAGACCCTACTACCTGTACGAATGCGATCTGGTCGAAGGCCTCGGCCATTTCCGGACGCCCGTCTCCACGGGTCTGGAAATCATCGAAGGTCTGCGCGGCTGGACAACGGGCATGGCCGTCCCCACCTTCGTCATTGACACGCCGGGCGGCAAGGGCAAGGTTCCCGTTCAGCCGGAGTATGTGGTCGAATCCCACCCGGATCATCTGATCCTGAGAAATTACGAGAACGCAAAAATCAACTACAGCCTGAAATAATCTCAAAACAAAGACCCATACCGGCAGGATGCACAGCATCCCTGCCCGGTATGGGTCTTTTTTACATCATTCTTCTGCTCCCTGCGCGGGCTCTTCCTCCAGCTGTGCAAGCTCGGTTTTCCAGACATTCTGCTCGGCAAGGCAGGGGAATGATTTTTCTATCGTTTCAGTCAGAAGCTTTTCCTTTGCAGCAATGCACGGACTGTCCTTCCACCATATACTATCGGTCAGGCATCCGTCACATAACTCCTCAAAGCAGGTTGCCCGATCCTCCAGAGCGCTGTTTGTTCCATATTCACGGGCAAAGCAGTCCTGCAATTCTTCATAATAATCTATGCTCGAAAGATAATCTTCATCATACAGGAAGCCGTCCGGATTCAGAGCGCACCAGCGATCTTCAAAATCCTCCTCGTAATTCCAGATACGATACTCCAATGTGTGCATAATCTCATGAAAGAATGTTCTTTGATTCAGACCGGTACAGCTGAAAACGATATAAACAATCATTGCATCATCGGTTTCCTCGCAGCCGATGTTTGACGCAAAGGCATCTATATTTCTGTCAGGGAAGCTTCCGACGAGATACAGCCGGAAATCATCAAAGGATGCAACGGGATCGTCCAGATCGCTGCACAAAAGCTCGCTGTATAATTCTTTCGGAAACAGAGATAAATCATATTCCAGATCCAGCGCTTTCTGATATACAATGATCGGCTGAACATCGTTTGCGTATTCGTACTGCTCACGGATGAATTCCGCCTCCGGGCTGCACTCCAGGCGCACGCCGCAGGCTTCTTTGATCCTGTCTTCCAGCTGTGTGATTTTCGAGTCAATTTCATCCTCTGTGATTACTTCACAATAACCGTCTTCAAAGGGCTGTTCGGTCGGCTTCACATGATAATTCCAAACATAGATTTTATCCGCTCCGCCCTGCTCAAGGACGGTTGAGACGCTGACCCTGTCCTTGTTGATGCGAAGCAGACAGACCTGGCTGAACGGCTCGCTGTTCGGGAGCTTCAAATGATTGGTTTCCTGCATCTTATCAAAATCAAAAACCCGCAGAACGTCCGGCTCGTCTACGATGCTTCCCTCGGTGTCGGTCACAAGGACGCTGTGGCCATCACTTGCACGGAAATCATGCCAGATATTGCTTTTTATCATGTAATATGTATTCGGCTGGTCATAAAATGTCAGTGTCTGCGCAACACCAAAATTTGAAGTAATTGCAAAATGATCATAGCAGGCAAACTGGCTGATATCGATACCGATTTTTTCGGCTCGTTCCCAGTTTTCGGCAGGCTCGCAGGTGCTTTCTTCTCTGTTTTCCAGACTGAGATCATAGCTTATGATCTCGCCGCCTTGTCGGTTCACCAGAGACAGCTTCTGATCTAAAACAACATCATAATACCGATCTTCCGGGTTTTCAAAATCGATCGTTTTTATCACCGTATTGTTCTTTGTATCAAAAAGAGCAAGCTGATAGTGCAAAGGCTCGGGTTCCTCCTCCGGAACGCCGTCTCCTGCCTCTCCGATAGAATTGAAATACAGCACTGCGGTGTAATCCGCGTTACTGTCCAGTCCGCAAACACTGATATCGCCAAGGCTGCGCAAATCAAGCTCAAAAAGTGCCCTCTCTTCGCTTATGTGCTCCGGCAGATCTTCGATCGGCGGATCTTCGATCTTCTCCACGCTCTTATGACAAGCGCTAAGGAAAATCACGAGAATTATACTTGTTATGATACAGATAAGCCTTTTCATATCATCACCCCAACTACGATTCATTATAGGACTTAATCCATACGAAGTCAATTTTCAAAGTGCTGCGGACAGGCGAAGCTTGCGGCAGCATAAACGCCTTTGACCTGTTTTGAAAGGCAAGTTCCGAAAAATATAGCAAACGAGCCTTCCGTATTGCTGATGCTTTCACCACCAAAAATATCGCCTGTGCACCGCTTGGGTGCACAGGCGTTTTGTATCAGATTTCCATGATGACCGGGAGGATCATGGGATTGCGCTTGGTATTCTTATAGAGGAAGGCCGACAGGTCATTTTTCATGACGGCCTTGATGGTTGCCCAGTCGGTAATGTTCTTGCCGCGGCAGTAATCCAGAGAATCCATGCAGATCATGCGCATGGCCTCGATCAGATCCTCATTTTCCTTCACATGGACAAAGCCTCTGGTGATGATATCGGGACCTGACATGAGGCTCTGATCCTCCGACGAAAGGATGACGCAGACCGCGATCATGCCATCCTGCGCAAGGTGGCGGCGATCCCGGAGAACGACCGTGCCCACATCGCCCACACCGATGCCGTCCACGAAGACACGTCCGGCCGGGACGGTCTCCTCGGAGAGCTTGCAGGTCTTGGAGGTGCACTCGATCACCTTGCCGATGTCGGTAATCAGAACACGCTTGGGGGACATGCCCATCATCCGGGCAAGCTGGGCATGCTTTTGCAGGTGCCGCTGCTCGCCGTGCACCGGGATAAAGTATTTGGGCTTGGTGAGGGCATGGATGATCTTCAGCTCCTCCTGGCAGGCATGGCCGGAGGCATGGAGGCCCTCGAGCTTATCGTAGACCACATCTGCGCCCTTGCGGTAGAGCTCATTGATGATGCGGGAGACCGCCTTCTCATTGCCGGGAATGGCAGAGGCGGAAATGATGATGCGGTCACCATGCTGAATGTCCACAAACCGGTGGTTGGAAAACGCCATACGGTAGAGGGCAGACATATTCTCGCCCTGTGAGCCGGTGGATACCACGACGACCTTATTCTTGGGCAGCGTCTTGATCTGACCCAGCTCCACAAGGGTATTGGGAGGGATCTTGATATAGCCCAGCTCCGTGGCAACCTTGAGGATATTCTCCATGCTCCGTCCCGTGACAGCTACCTTGCGCCCGTAGCGGCTGGCAGTTTGCAGCACAGACTGGAGGCGGTGGAGATTGGAGGCAAAGGTGGTGATGATGATACGCTCATCACAGTTTTTGAACTGCCGATCCATATTATCGGCAACACTCATTTCCGATGGGGTATAGCCCTGCCGCTCCACATTCGTGGAGTCGCACAGCAGCGCCAGCACGCCTTGCTTACCCAGTTCACCAAAGCGCGCCAAATCGATCATGCCCTCATCGGCAGTGGGGTCGATCTTGAAATCGCCGGTCATGATGATCACACCCACCGGGGTCGTGATGGCAAAGGCAACCGCATCGGCAATGGAATGGTTCACATGGATAAACTCCACGCTGAAGCAGCCCGCTTTGACCACCTCTCCCGGCGCATGGGTCACGAGCTTCACCTTATCGGCCAGGTCGTGCTCGCGGAGCTTCAGCTCAATCAGGCCATTGGTCAGACGCGTGCCGTGCACAGGCGCATTGACCGCCTGAAGCACATAAGGCAGGCTCCCGATATGGTCCTCGTGTCCGTGGGTGATAAAAAATCCCCGGAGCTTCTTCGCATTCCGTGCAAGATAGGTGACATCAGGAATCACAAGGTCTACGCCGTACATGTCTTCTTCCGGGAAGGCAATGCCGCAGTCGATCACAATCATGTCCTTGCCGTATTCCAGCACCGTCATATTCTTGCCGATTTCATTCAGACCGCCAAGAGGAATAATTTTCAGTTTTTCAGCCAAATGAATCACAACTCCTTTTCACGCACCCCCGTCTCGGTGGCTGACCTGCGGGGGCAGAATTTTTAATATTGAAGGGCATTCGCTTCCCTTACATTCATTAAAAGCTGTGCATCTGCACATCTGATATAGTATAACACAAAAAAACGGAAAAGTATACCACAAATCCTGTCCTCCACAAAATTGGTTTCCGGGGCTTGCTAAGGCGATTGCTCATGTGTTATAATATTGTATCTATTTATGTCCAGCCACAGATGAAAGAATCGGAGGGATTTGTCCAGTGAAAAAGAAGCTTAGCCGCCTGCTTTGGCCTGATATGCTCCTGTACTTTATCCTTTTCGCTGCGTTTGCTGTGGCTGCCGGTATTCTGGGGCAGTATGAGCTGGCGGCAAGTGCCGGTGCCGTGTGTCTGGGTGCTTATCTGGTCTTCCGCATCAGTCGGGACCGCAGAAAGAAGGCGCTGGCGGACTATATCGATGCCGCAGTCGAAAATCCTGCCGTTGACAGTGCTGTTCCCTTCCCCGCTGTGCTGGTGCAGCCCCAAAGCGGAGAGATCGTCTGGAGCAACCAGTCCTTCGCCGCGATCTCGCATGACACCAACGCCCGCTTTCTTTCCGAGCTTTTCCCGGATTTCACCACCGACTGGCTCCAGGAGGGGAAGCCCGAGGCTCCCGCGCCTGTGATGCGCGACGGCTGCCATTACCGCGTTGCCGGTAATCTGCTGCCGAGCGAAGACGAACCCGGGCAGGCTGTTGCCTCCCTGTATTTCATTGACGAGACCCAGCTTCTCCTCCTCAAGGAGGAATATGCCGCCTCCCGTCCGGTCGTGTGCATCATCCTGATCGACAATTACGATGAGCTGACAAATAACCTGCCGGATTCCGGCATTTCCAGCCTGAATGCCGGAATTGATGCCCGCATCAAGCACTGGGCTGACGGCATCGGCGGCCTGCTTCGAAAGCTGGAGCGGAACCGCTATCTGTTCCTTCTCGAAGCCAGAAACCTCTCTGAAATTATTGACCGAAAATTCTCCATTCTTGAATCCATCCGCTCCATTGTCAATCCCCGCGGCGTGCATGCCACCATCTCTCTGGGAATCGGACGCGACGGCGCGGATTTTGACGAGGGCTACACCTTTGCCAATCTGGCCATTGAAATGTCCCTGGCACGAGGCGGCGATCAGGCCGTCATCAAGGACCGCTACAATTTCTCCTTCTACGGCGGCCGCAATGTGGAAACCGACCGGCGCACCAAGGTCAAAACCCGCGTCATGGCAAACTCCCTGTGCGAGCTGATCTCCCAATCCAGCCACATCTTTGTCATGGGTCATAAAAATGCCGACCTCGACTCTGTGGGTGCCGCCTGCGGCATTGCCTGCATCTGCCGTAAGCTCGGGAAAAAGGCCATGATCGTCATTGACCGCGAGAAAAACGCCTCTGCCACCCTGCTTCAGAAGCTGGAGCAGCAGAGCGAATATCACAACTGCCTGATTTCCGGGCAGGATGCCCTTCTGATGGCTGACCCGAAGAGCCTGCTGATCGTGGTGGATACCAACCGCCCGGCGCAGACGGAGTGCAAGCCCCTCCTTGAATGCATCAGCCGCGTGTGCATCATCGACCATCACCGCCGCGCCGCAGATTATATCGAAGGCGCCGTGGTGAATCTGCACGATCCCTTCGCCTCCTCTGCCTCCGAGCTTGTCACCGAGCTGCTGAATTATGCCGTAGAATCCACCGACCTTCTGCCGGTGGAGGCGCAGGCGCTTCTGAGCGGCATTGTGCTTGACACCAAGAATTTCGGTATGCGCACCTCCAGCCGCACCTTTGAAGCTGCTGCTTTCCTGCGCCGTCTGGGCGCAGATACCGTAGATGTCAAGCTGATATTGCAAAATGATCTGGATTCCACCATCCAGCGCTACCAGATCGTTCAGGAGGCGCAGGTCTACCGCGACAATATCGCCATTGCCGCTCTGGAGCATCCCACCTCCCGCATCATTGCCGCGCAGGCAGCCGACGAGCTGCTGACCATTTCCGGCATTACCACCTCCTTTGTCCTCTATCCCGATCCGAAGACGGAGCAGGTCATCATTTCCGCGCGCAGCTTCGGCAATACCAACGTGCAGGTCATTCTCGAGCCGCTCGGCGGCGGCGGCAATGCCGCCATTGCAGGCGCGCAGATCTCCGACCTGAGCATAAGCACTGCGCTCACCGCTCTGCTTCATTCCATAGACCAGTATTTTGAGGCCGTTTGACGGCTGTACCATAGAAAGGAGTCTGTTATCATGAAAGTTATTCTCCAGCAGGACATTAAGGGAAAGGGCAAAAAGGGCCAGATGATCGAAATCTCTGACGGCTATGCCCGCAACTATCTGCTGCCCCGCAAGATGGCCGTGGAAGCCACTGCGGACAATGTGAACACCATGCGCATGACCGACAAGGCCCGCCTGGATAAGGAAACCCGCGAACGCGCCGAAGCCATTGCGACCCGCGACCGCATGAAGGAGATCATCGTCCATCTGCAGTCCAAGGGCGGCGGTGCAGGCAAGCTCTTCGGCTCTGTCACCGCGCAGGAAATTGCCGATGCACTCGAAGCCCAGGAGGGCATCGTGCTCGACAAGCGCCGCATCATTCTGGATGAATCCATCAAAAACGTAGGCCTCTACACCATCCGCTGCAAGCTCGGTTATGAGGTCGTCGGCAGCTTCCGTCTGGATGTGAAGGAGCTGTAAGCATTTTTCCGATAGAAAAACAGACGGAGGTGAGCGAAAATTGGATGAGCTTCTGCATCGGCAGATGCCCCAGTCTCTGGAGGCCGAGCAGGCCGTACTGGGCGCCATGCTGATCGACAGCCGCTGTATCAACGAAGTCATCGGCAATTTGCAGCCGGGTGAATTCTATCTTCAGCAAAACAGAGATATTTACGAAACCATCTACTCGATGTTCAACTTCTCCCAGGCGATTGACCCGGTGACCGTGCTGGACAAAATGAAGGAGCGCGGCATCTTTACCGAGCAGTCCACCTCCTACCTGATGCAGCTCATGGAGATCACCCCTACAGCTGCCAATGTTCGCCAGTATGTGCAGATCGTCAAGGATAAGGCGCTGCTTCGCTCTGTAGCTGAGGCTGCCTCGGATATCAACGAATCGGTATTCGACGGTGTCGGCACAGCGCAGGACATTCTGGAGAACGCAGAAAAGAAAATCTTCGCCCTGCGCAAGGGAAACTCCGGCGATACGTTAGAGCACATCGGCACGGTGCTTTTAAAGGTCTTTGACCGCCTCACCGAGCTTGCCGAAAGCGGCAACGCCTTCCCCGGCCTCCCTACGGGGCTTATCGATCTTGACCGGAAGATCAACGGCCTGAACAAGTCTGACCTTGTTCTGATTGCTGCCCGTCCCGGCATGGGCAAAACCTCGATTGCCCTGAATATCACTCTGAACACCGCGAAAAAATGCGGAAAAACCGTTGCATTTTTCTCTCTGGAAATGTCCAGAGAGCAGCTGGGAATGCGCCTGATGTCCAACGAAAGCTTTGTGGATAACCAGAAGCTGGTCACCGGTCAGCTCAGCGAGGACGAGTGGGGCAAGCTCGGTATGGCCTCCTCCGCCCTGTCCCAAACCGATATCCGGGTGGATGACAATCCCACCATTACCGTGGCGGAAATCAACGCCAAATGCCGCAGGCTGGACAATCTGGGTCTGGTCATCATCGACTATCTCCAGCTCATGACCTCCTCCGGCGGCAAGTCCACCAGCGGGGAGAACCGTCAGCAAATCGTCTCCGACATCTCCCGCGCCCTGAAAATTATGGCCAAGGAGCTCAATGTCCCGGTCATCTGCCTGAGCCAGCTGTCGCGTGCCAATGAATCGCGTCAGGATAAGCGCCCGATGCTCTCCGATCTTCGTGAATCCGGCGCTATCGAGCAGGATGCGGACGTGGTCATGTTCCTGTACCGCGATGACTACTACCACGAAAATTCTCCGGAAAAGAACGTGGCAGAGTGCATCATCGCCAAAAACCGCCACGGCGAAACCGGCACCGTCAAGCTCCAATGGCTGCCGCAATTCACCACCTTCACCAACCGGGAGTGGCAGCATGAAGAATGATCCTTTCCTTCAGGGGATTCTGGACAGCGGCCTGATCCCTCCGGGCAGCACCGTCACCTGCGCAGTATCCGGCGGCGCGGACTCCATGGCGCTGTTATGGGCGCTGTGCCGCCTCCGGGAGCCATTGGGTCTGGCGCTCTACTGCGCCCACTTCAACCATGGGCTGCGGGAGGATGCAGCAAAGGATGCCGCATTCGTGCGCGAGTTCTGCCGGGTGCATGCCATTCCCTTCACTTGCGAAGCGAAAAATGTCGCCGCGGAAGCCCTTCCCGGAGAAAGTCCGGAGTTGGCCGCCCGGCGGCTTCGCTATGCCTTTCTGGAAACGACCGACGGTCTCTTAGCCACTGCGCACACCGCTGACGACAATCTGGAGACCCTGCTTCTGCACCTGACACGCGGCACCTCTCCGCGCGGTATGGGCGGCATCCCGGAAAAACGCGGCCGCCTGATTCGCCCCATTTTGTTCGCTACGCGCGCGCAGGTTCTGGAATTTCTCTCCCGGGAAAAGATCACTTACCGCGAGGATGAGAGCAACGATACCGATTTCTGCCCCAGAAACCGGATGCGGCATCATGTGGTGCCTCTTTTGCGCGCAGAAGATCCGCAGGTGAGCACACAGGCGCTCCGGCTTGCCCGCACCCTCCGGGAAGAGGATGCCTTCCTTTCCTCTCTGGCGGCAGAGCATCTGGCTTCTGCCAGAGTGCCCGGCGGCTACAGCTGTGCAAGGCTCTCCTCCCTGCCCCCGGTTCTCTACCGGCGCGTCCTGTTTGCGATTTTGCAGGATGCAGGCGTAGCAGCCCCGGAGCAGTGCCATTTTTCCCTTCTCTCCGGCCTTGTGCTGTCGGCTGACCCTTCGGCTAAGGCCAGCTTCCCCGGAAATATCATTTTGGAGCGGCGCTATGACCTGCTGTGTGCAGGGCAGGACGCTGCCCCCATTCCCCCGACACCGATTCAGGTGCCCGGAACAACGCTAATTCCCGGCTCGAAAAGCCGTATTCTATGTACCTTAGAAAAAAAGAGTGAAAATTGGCAAAATAACGCTTCCACTTTTCTACTCTCATGTGATATGATAGACATCGGCAGCTTTGTGGTTCGCTCCCGGCAGGAGGGGGATCGGCTTCACCTTCCCTCCGGCAGCCGCAGTTTAAAGCGTCTTTTCATTGACAGAAAAATACCGGCCTCCCTGCGCGACCGTGTGCCGGTGCTGGCAGATCAATACGGCGTGGCTGCTGTGGGCGGTCTGGGTGCGGATGTACAAAGATGCCCTGTGGGCGGAGAAGCCTGCCTTTATATTCAGATAGAACAAGAGGATGATTTCCATGATTGGTGACATTGATCGTATTCTCCTGTCCCAGCAGGAGCTGGAGCAGGGCGTTGCAAAGCTCGGCGCACAGATTGCGGCAGAATATGCCGACAAGAATCCCGTTTTCCTTGGCGTGCTCAAGGGTGTGGTGGTGTTCTTTTCCGACATGATCCGCGCCACCCCGATTCCCTGCGAGATAGACTTCCTTGCCGTCAGCTCCTACCGCTCCGGCACCAAGGCCGGGCAGGCTGTCATGAAAAAGGATGTCTCTGTGGATATCCGCGGACGCCATGTGGTGATTCTGGAGGACATTCTGGACACCGGTAAAACGCTGAAATATGTAGTAGAGCATCTGCTGGCCATGGAGCCCGCTTCCCTGAAGATCTGCGCCCTGCTCGATAAGCCGGATCGCCGCGAGGTAGAGATTGAGGCGGACTATGTCGGCTTCACCATCCCCAATGAATTTGTTGTCGGCTACGGTCTGGACTTTGCCGAAAAGTATCGCAATCTTCCCTTTATCGGCGTCCTGAAGCCCGAAATTTACGAAAAAGCATAGGAGGTTCTCCTTGAAGAAGAAGCAGCCAAGATTTGCAGCTCTGATTCTCTATGCCCTGTTCATTCTGATTGGCGTCGTGCTGATCAGCCATTTTGCCAGGCAGACCAACGATGCTGAGATTCCCTATTCTCAGGTCGTCGAGCTGTTTGAAGATGAGCAGGTCAAATCCTTTGTGATCAAGGATGATGTGATCACGATGGAGCTGAACAAGCCCTATAAGGAGCAGGAGCGCGTGTATTCTCCCATGGTGAATTTTACGCTCTTCTATTCCGACCTCAACGATCTGGTGCGGGAACAGAAGGAGAAAGGCATCATTGAGAGCTACGATTATCCTCCCTATACCCAGCCGTCGATTCTTGTCACACTGTTCCCCTATATTCTTGTCGGTATTATTTTCCTCCTGCTGTGGTTCTTCCTGATGAACCGCGCCAACGGCGGGCCAAATGCCATGAAATTCACGCGCTCCGGCGCCCGTCCGGCAAGTGATAAGGACAAGGTCACCTTCCTGGATGTGGCAGGTGCCGAGGAAGAAAAGGCAGAGCTGGCGGAAATCGTGGATTTCCTGCGTGACCCGGAAAAACACACCAAAATGGGTGCCAAAATTCCCAAGGGCATCCTGCTGGTGGGTCCTCCGGGAACCGGCAAGACCCTGATCGCCAAGGCCGTTGCAGGCGAGGCGGGGGTACAGTTCCTGTCCATCTCCGGCTCTGAATTTGTAGAGCTTTATGTCGGCGTGGGTGCCAGCCGTGTCCGAGACCTGTTTGAGCAGGCCAAGAAAATGGCGCCCTCCATTGTATTCATTGATGAAATCGACGCCGTCGGCCGCAGAAGAGGCGCAGGCCTCGGCGGCGGTCATGACGAGCGCGAGCAGACCCTGAACCAGCTCCTTGTGGAAATGGACGGCTTCGGCAAAAATTCCGGTGTCATCGTTATGGCAGCCACCAACCGCAAGGATATCCTTGACCCGGCACTGCTTCGTCCCGGCAGATTTGACCGCCAGATCTATATCGGCGTTCCCGACTCCCGCGGCAGAGAGGCCATCCTGAAGGTGCATGCCAAGGATAAGCCGCTGGCAGAGGATGTAGACCTCAGCGTGATCGCCAGAGCTACCACCGGCTTTACCGGTGCAGACCTTGCCAACCTCCTCAATGAATCCGCCCTTCTCTCCGCCCGGCACAACCAGCGCTTCATCACCATGCCGGATCTGGAAGAGGCCATCATGAAGGTCATTGCAGGACCGGAAAAGCGCTCCCGCGTCATTACGCCCCGCGAGAAAAAGCTCACTGCCGTCCATGAGGCCGGTCATGCTGTTGCCATCTACCATCTGCCCACCTGTGACCCGGTGCATCAGATCACGATTATCCCCCGCGGCAGCGCAGGCGGCATGACGATCTCCCTGCCCGATCACGACCAGAGCTATAACACCCGGACGGAAATGTTTGAAGACATTGTTGCCGGTCTGGGCGGCAGAGTGGCTGAGCAACTCCGACTGGGCGATATCTCCACCGGTGCCTCCAGCGATATTTCCCATGCCACCGCCATTGCCCGGGATATGGTTGCCCGTTATGGCATGAGTGAGCTGGTCGGCACGGTAGACTACAGCAACGGCAGCGAAATATTTGTCGGGCGCGATTATGAAAAGACCAAATCCTACTCTGAGCGTACCGCCGGGGATATTGATGAAGAGGTTAAGCGTATCGTGAACGAGGCCTACGCCAAGTGCACCGCCATCCTCACCGAGCATGGCGACCAGCTTGACCGCGTAGCCGACTTCCTGCTTGAGCACGAGACCATGACCCAGAAGCAGTTCCTTGCCTGCATGGAGAATCAGGAGATTCCCACAGAAGACAACAGCTCTCTGTTTGACAGCTTTAGCGAAAACAAGGATGAATAATTACAACGCAGCTGCAAAAGCAGCTGCGTTTTTTCTCTTGCTCCAAAGGGGAACGCATAGTATAATAAGAAAAAAGAGAAAATGATGCTGAAAGGAGAACTGTTTATGGAATTTCGGCTTCTGACCATCGGCGATGTCGTTGCGCCCTCCGGGCTTAATCTGGTCTGCAAGCGGCTTCGGCAGTTAAAAAAGGAATACGGCGTGCATTTTTGCATCGTAAACGGCGAAAATGCCTCCAATGTCGGCATTACCCCTGAGCAGGCCGACCGCCTGCTCGATGCCGGGGCAGATATCATCACCCTCGGCAACCACGCCTTCTCCCAGCGCAGCATCGTTCCTATGGCAGAGGATAGCCCCTATCTGCTGCGCCCTGCCAACTTCTCTCCCCTCACTCCCGGCAGAGGCTGGGGCATCTTCGATACCTGCGCAGGCCCGGCAGCCGTCATCGTGCTGCAAGGCCGCGTTGCAATGGACTATACGCCCGATAATCCGTTTCTGGCTGCCGAACGCATCCTCAAAGGTCTGGATACCAAACTGATTTTTGTGGAGCTGCACGCCGAGGCCACCTCGGAAAAGCTGGCGATGGGCTATCATCTGGACGGAAAGATCAGCGCCCTGTGGGGAACGCACACCCATGTGCCCACCGCCGACCTGCAAATCCTTCCCGCCGGCACCGGCTATGTGACCGATCTGGGCATGAGCGGCCCCATCGGCGGCATTCTGGGCATCAAGCCCGAGCTATCCATCGCCCGCTTCCGGGGCGAGCTTCCCCGCCGCTATGAGCCGGCCCCCGGCGCCTGCAAAATAGAAGGCGCTCTGTTTACGATTGACACCGAGACCGGCCTTTGCCGTGAGACGGAAAGGGTGTTTTACCGTGATTAAATTTCTTCATGCTGCGGATTTCCATCTGGATTCCGCCTTCGCCGCGCTCCAGCCTGAGCAGGCCGCAGAGCGGCGGCAGGAGCAGCGGCAGCTTTTAAAAGAGCTTTCCGAAACCTGCCGCCAGAATGCGTGCGATCTGCTTCTGCTCTCCGGCGATCTCTTTGACGGCCGAAGCGTTTACCGCGATACCCTCGACGCCCTCTGGCAAGCTCTGTCAGAATGCGGCGCAAGGGTATTCATCAGCCCCGGCAACCATGACCATATTCACCCCGCTTCCCCATATCTGACCCGCACATGGCCTGAAAACGTGCACATCTTCACCTCTTCCACGATAGAAGGCGTCCCTGTGCCGGAGCTGGGCTGCACTGTGTACGGGGCGGCTTTCACCGCGCCCAATATGCAAAATATCCTGCGCGGCTTCCATGCGCCAGAGGAGAGAAGCAATTTCATGGTGCTCCACGCCGATCCCCTTGCGGCAGATTCCCCCTATAATCCCATTTCTGCCGGAGATATTGCCGACAGCAATCTGACCTATCTGGCCCTCGGCCATGTGCATAAGCGAAGCAACCTCAATCACACCGCGAAGACCTTCTACGGCTGGCCCGGCTGCCCGATGGGGCGCGGATTTGACGAAACCGGCGCTAAGGGCGTTTTCCTCGGAGAAGCAGAAGGAAATCAGGTCAACTGCCGCTTCCAGCCCTTCTCCGGCCGCCGCTATGAGGTTCTGCGCGTGGAAGTGCAAAACGACCCGCTTGAAGCGATTCTTGCCGCCCTGCCGGAGAAGACCGAGCGCCATATTTACCGCATCATCCTCACCGGGGAGAGCGATTCCATCGAGCTTCCCGCCATTTACCGCCAATTGCAGGAGCGCTTTTATGCCCTCCAGCTTCTCGACGAAACCGTACCCCCGCTCTCACTGTGGACTAGCTGCGGCGAAAATACCCTTGAGGGCATGAGCCTGAACGCCCTGCGTCAGGCGCTTGCGCTTTGCGAAACGCCAAGGCAGCGGCGCTGCATTGAGCTTGCCGCCCGCCGCATTGCGGAGGTCTGTGAACGAAGGGAGATGCCGGTGCTATGAAAATCGAATCCATGCATGCCACCTTCGGCAAGCTGAAAACCGAAACCCTCTCCTTAAATCCCGGCCTCAATGTGCTGGAAATGCCCAACGAAACCGGAAAATCCACATGGTGCGCCTTCCTCCTCGCCATGCTCTACGGCGTGGATACCGCCGAGCGTGAATCCAAAAGCAATTTTCCCGTGAAAAAGCACTATGCCCCCTGGTCGGGCAGCGCCATGGAAGGAAAACTGCTGCTTGAGCAGGATGGGCAGCGCATCACCCTTGAGCGGAAAAGCACCGCCAGAGCGCCTCTGGGTGTGCTCCGCGCCTTTCTGACCGAAACCGGGCAGCCGCTTCCCGAGCTGACCGCCCAGACCTGCGGGCAGAGCTTACTCGGCATCCCCCGGCAGGTATTTGAGCGCAGTGCCTTCCTGCGGCAGGACGGTATCGCCATCTCGATGGATGATACGCTGGAGCAGCGCCTGGGCGCGCTGGTCTCCTCAGGAGATGAGCTCATCAGCTACCAGCAGGCCGAACGCATCCTGCGTGAGCGCCGCAACCGCTGCCGCCATAACCACACCGGCCTGATTCCTCAGACACAGGCCAAGCTGGATGATCTTTCCGAACGCCTGACCCGTCTGGAGGGTCTGCACGATGTTCTCGCCCGCGCCAGAGCAGACGAGAAGCGCCTGCAGGGAAGCCTGCGTATACAGCGTCTCCAGCTCTCCGCCTTACAGGCAAGGCTTGCAGAAGAGCGGCGCACACAGCTTATACAGGTGGGCGAAGAGGCCACCAGAAAGATGGATGAAGCGCAGAAGCTCGAAGCCGCATGCCGCGACCTGCCTCCCATGACAACACTTGAGGGATGGGAGCATGCGCTGAGTCAACTCGAAGCACGGCAGCACACACTGGCGCTGGATTTTGCCAGCCTTCCACAGCCGGAGGCCGCACCCGCCGTACCAAAGCCCTTCCTTGGGCTGAATCAGGATGGTATCCGGCCACGTGCCAATGTGGATGAAGCCCGGATGCGCCTGCTTGCAAAGCAGAAAAAGCCCTCCCTCCTGTGGCGGGGCATTCTGGCAGGGTTATTGGCCGCTACCGGTGCAGTGTGCGCCTTTGCGCAGCTTTCCTTCCTCATGTGGCTTACCCTGATTCTTGCCGCCTGTGCTGCCCTTGGCGGTGCCATCAGCTTCCTGCTGCAGGGCCGAAAATGGAAGAGGGCACAGCATGAGCTGGAGCAATTCTATCATGACTACGGGATTCGCTCTCCCGAAGCGTTGAGCGATCTGGCAGACCGCTGCCGCGAAGCCTACAGGCAATGGACAGATGACCAGAAAAAGCGCGAACAGGAGCTGGAGCAGCTGAACCACGACCGCAAAGCGCTCGATGAGGACTGGGATAAGCTCCTGCAAAGCATCCGTCCGATTCTTGGCAGTCAGCTCACGGTATCCGATGCCCCCGGCGCAGTACGCGCCGCCATCGCCCAGCTGATGGAAAGCGAAAATGCCTCGCGCACTGCCGAGCAGGCCTACCGCCACTATCTGAGCCTCAAGCAGGCCATCGGCGAAATGCCGGATAAAAAGGCGCCGGAGGTGGAAATCCCGGAGGGGAAGACCATCACCACACTCCAGGCAGAGATTTTCAGCAACGAACGCGAGCTTCAGCAGGTGCGCTCCACGATCGACCGTGGCGAAGGTCAGTTCAGCACCCTTGGTGACCCGATGGAGCTCAAGGCAAAGCAGCAGCAGCTCATGCAGCGTCTGGAGGGCTTGGAGGAAGAATACGATGCTCTCTCCACCGCCATCACCGCACTGGGCAAGGCCAATGAGCAGCTGCAAAAGCAGTTCTCCCCGCAGCTCACCGAGCTTTCTGCCGCCTATCTTTCCCGCCTCACCGGCGGTGCCTATACCCGGCTGGTGCTCGAGCGCAATCTTGCCGCCAGCCTCTATGCCGCCGATGCCCCCGCCAGCCGGGAGGCCGCCTACTTTAGCGGCGGCACCCGCGATCAGCTCTATCTCGCTGTCCGTCTGGCTGTCAGCCGCCTTCTGGCACCGGAGGCGCCCCTGATCCTCGATGATGCGCTGGTGCGCTTCGATGATGATCGGCTTGCGGCAGCCCTGAAGGTGCTGAAGGATGAGGCCAAAACCAGACAGGTTCTCCTGTTCACCTGCCAAAGCAGAGAAAAGGCTGCCCTTCAAACATTGTAAGAAAAAATGTGATGCATTTCCGATTCGGATTTGCATCACATTTTTATTATTTCTTTTTACACTTCGCGGTACATGGCGGCGGCATCATCCTTGCGGACATTGTCGGCCACCTGCAGCACCTCAACCTTGACGGTTCGGGCGCCGAACTGAAGCTCGATGATATCGCCGACCTTCACATCATAGGACGCCTTGGCCGGGCGGCCGTTGACATTGACGCGGGCATTGTCGCAGGCTTCGTTGGCTACGGTGCGGCGCTTAATAAGGCGGGATACTTTTAAATATTTGTCAAGACGCATGTTGCATCCTCCATTCCTTTCTGTAGGGCGGCGGCAGGCTTGAAGCTGACCGTGCTGCGCTCCGGGATGATCGCGGGCTCTCCCGTCCGGGGATTTCTGCCCATACGCTCCGCGCAATGCTTCGCGCTAAAGGAGCCAAAGCCGGTGAGCTGTACCTTCTCCCCGCTTTGCAGGGCTTGCGCCATCGTGTCCAGCGTGACGGCAATCACCTCCGCCGTCTGCGAAATCGTCAGGCCGGTCTGCTTTGCTACGGCTTCGATCAGCTCTGATTTATTCATACTTCTTCCTTCCACACGCTGTTATCTAATTTTCCTGCATGCTCTGCCTGCTCCACGCGGCGGATAAAGCGCTCGGAGGCCGCATTCAGCGCATCCTCGGGGTCGATCTGCATCTGCCGTGCATAGCCGGAAAGGGCAAAAAGGGCATCGCCCAGCGCCTTTTCTCTGTCTTCGCCATCGGCGGATTTCAGAGCTGCAAGCGCTGCTTCGGCATCCTCAATGGGCGTTGCGCGGTGAAGGTCGGCTTTCTCCGCCTTGGTGTGCAGCTTTTCTGCACGCCACAGGGCAGGAAGGGTGCGCGATACGCTGTCCATGGCCTGGGTATGGGTTTTATGCCCGTTCAGGCTGCGCTTGACATTGTCCCAGCGATCGAGCGCTTCATCGGCAGAATCCGCTTCCTTCTCGCCAAAGAGGAAGGGATGACGATCAACGAGCTTGCGGCAGACGCCGTCAATGACCTCGTCCATGGTAAAGCGTCCTGCCTCACGCTCCAGATCGGCATGGAAGAGCACCTGATAGAGCACATCGCCCAGCTCCTCGCACATATGTTCGGGATCATTCTGGTCGATGGCCTCGCAGACCTCATAGACCTCCTCGATAAAATTGCGGCGGATGCTGCTGTGGGTCTGCACACTATCCCACGGGCAGCCGCCGGGCGCACGCAGAAAGGCGGTAAGGGCTAATAAATCCTCATAGTTGTAGCGGTCTTTTACGGTGAATTTTTCCATCTCTATTCCTGCTTTCATTTTTTAATCCGCAAAATGGAGGCAATTTTGTCACCCTTGGGGAGCAGCGCGCAGTCATCCAGGGTGATGATCTTCATAACGACCACGAGAATCAGATACAGAACACCTGCCACGCAAATCGCGCCAAGGCAGCACAGCTGCTGAGAGGAAAGGATGCGGCTCAATGCGCCATAGCCTGCATAGGCAGCACCTCCCATAAGCAGAGCTGCGAGAGTCGGCTTGAGCATGGTTCTGCGGAAGGAGGGGGGCGTCGTATTGCGGCGAAGGGCAATGAGGTTCAGGATGGTGATGGCTGCATAGCAGCACACCGTACCGATGGGCGCACCGACAATATGGAAGGTGCGGGTGCCGACCAGAATATAGTTGATGATGACCTTCACCACGCCGCCGATGATCATATTGATGACGGGCGTTTTCACATCTCCATGCGCCTGCATAATGGCGTTGGTCACCAGCACCAGAGAATTAAAGACAACGCCGACACCGAGAATGGCAAGGATGGCCGTGCCGGTGGTCAGGGCATCCCCGGAATAGTGGCGCAGAAGCTGGAGGATGGGGTCCGCCAGCACCGCAAGGCCGACCGCACAGGGCAGAGCCAGAATCGACATGATACGAACCGCGCTCTCCTCCACCATGCGGGCACTCTTTCTGTCATTGAGCGTCAGATGCGCGGTAATGGCAGGAATGGCTGAAATGGTGATGGGCGTAATGAACGCGCAGGGCAGATTAAAGATGGTCTGGCAGAAATTATAAATGCCCTTGAGTACATCTGCCTCCGCCTGCATAAATCCGGCAGGGCCCAGAAGACGTCCCATAACGATCTTTGCATCAATGAGGTTGATGATTTGCAGACCCGCAGAGCCAAGCGTGATGGGAATGGCAATCGCCAGCAGCTTCTTTGCTGTTGTGCCGGTGGACAGCACCTCGCCGCCCATGGCCTCCAGATGCCGGTCTGCCTGGCGGTGCTTCAGACCCAGATAGAGTGCCGATACCACCGTGCCGATGGTCACGCCGACGATGGCGCCGCCGGCAGCCAGCGGCACATTGTTCCAGCGCTTCATGACGATCCATGCCGCACCGTAACCCAGAACCAGCTTGCACAGGGCTTCAAAAATCTGGCTGACAGAGGTGGGCACCATGTTGCCCTGCCCCTGGAAATAGCCGCGATAGGAGGAAATGATGCAGATAAACAGCAGCGACGGTGCCAATGCCAGAATCGCGTACCAGGAATCGGGAGAATTCATGAATCTGGCAAGCTGACGGCAGAGCAGCGCCATGCCGCCCGCGCCGACAATGCCGATGGCAAGGAAAACGGAACGCGCCGTGCGGTAGATTTTCTTGATCTGCCGCCCCTGCTCAAGCGCCTGCGCCTCAGAGATCATGCGGCTCATGGCAACCGGCAGGCCGGTGGTGGCGATCATCAGAAGGACAGAATAGATATCATAGGCGGTAGTGAAATAGCCGAAGCCCGCATCACCGATCAGGCCGCCCAGCGGGATTTTATAGCAGGCGCCAATGATCTTTACAATGGCAGTAGACAGCGCCAGAACCGCTGCACCGCCTAAAAAGGTTTGTTTCTTCAAAGATTTATCGTTCAAGATAATAGACTTCCTTTCGGGGATGGGTTAAGCTCAATCAGCGAACACATGGGGAATGCCGTATTCTGTCAGCTCCCGCATGACGCTTTCCATATCGATGGTGAGGAATTTTCCGTTCATGTACAGGATCTTGCCGCGCACCATGGTCATCACCACGTCATTGCCGCGTGCGCTGAAGACGAGATTGGAAAGAACATCATGGCACGGGATCAGATGCGGCTGGGTGAAGTCCAGCGCGATCAGGTCGGCATCCATGCCCACCTTGATCTGGCCGCACTCATTCTCTCTGCCCTGCGCTTTTGCACCGCAGACCGTTGCCATGGTCAGCACCGCAGCGGGTGGCAGGGCGGCAGGATCGTTCCTGACAATTTTGGCGCACAGGGAGGCGGCCTTCATCTCCTCAAACATATCGAGGTTATTATTGGAGGAGTCGCCATCCGTACCAAGGGCAACATTCATGCCGGCCTCGATCATCGCCGTCACATCGGCGCAGCCGCTGGCAAGCTTCATGTTGGAAACCGGATTATGGACAGCCGTGACCCCATGGGAGGCCAGAATGCGGCGATCCTCATCGTCAATCCATACGCTGTGGGCAGCAATGGCGCGGGTATCGAAAACATGGTGGCAGTTGAGCACCTGCGCAGGGGTCAGGCCGTTGCGCTCGATGGAAGCTTCATGCTCGGCCTTGGTCTCAGACAGATGGATGTGCATGCCAAGGCCATTGTTGATGGCGTACTCGCTGAGCGCATCCCAGAGGCGGTAATCGGAGGTATATTCGCCATGGATGCAGACCTCGGTCTGGATTCTGCCGTTGTCATAGCCGTGCCACTTTTTGTGCAGCTCCATCATTTCCACGCAGGCCGGGAAGGTCTCCACATCGAATTCTTCGGCGAACATCGTCGTTCCGCGGGAAATATTGGCCTTGATACCGGACTCGGCAACTGCCTCACAGATTTCATCGCAGAAGTAGTACATATCCGAAACCGAGGTTGTCCCGAAGCGGAGGCACTCGGCAATTGCCAGCAGCGTTGCCGCCTTTACCGTGCGTCCGTCCAGACGGTCTTCGCGCGGGAAGATATAGTCGTTGAGCCAGGTTTGCAGATCATAGCCATCGGCATAGCCGCGAAGAATGGACATGGGCAGATGGGTATGGCAGTTGATCAGGCCGGGCATGAGCACCAGACCGGTGCCGTCAATGATCTGCGCAGGCTTTTCCTCCGGGGCGCTCTTGCCAACATGGCTGATCTTGCCATCGGTAACACCGACAAAAGCGTTGGGATATACATGCAGCGCCGCGTCCATCGTGACGCAGGTGATATTGGAAAACAAAATGTCCATAAAAACCTCCTGTTAATCTTTCATAAATTCCTGCCGCAGGAGAGAGGATTCCGGTACCATCTCCGGGGCAATGGGTGCGATGGCAGGAAGCGCCTTGAGAAGCTCATCAATCAGCCCGCGCTGCGGCACATCCGGGGGAAGCTGCTCCAGCATGGGCTTTGCTATATAGCCAAGCACCGGAACCTCATAGCCCAGCGTAGAATCAATTGTAATATCCGCCGTAGACGCATAGGGTGTCACATACAGCCGCTCTCCGCGCCGGACGCTGCCCCACATTTCCAGCGTTCCCAGCGGGTCCTCATGCCGGAAATTGTAGTCACGCACCATGCGACGCAAAAGGCGAATCTTCATGCAGTCAAACAGCACCCTTCCCTTCCGGGTCAGGGGCGTGGAGGGGGCAACAAATATCCGAATTGCACCGGGGCACTGGTCAGCAATCAGCGGATGGAGCGCCGTAATGCCTTCAAAAATCACCGCCTCATTTTCGGCCAGCTGCATTGGACGCGCCAGTGCCGGTTCACGGTGCTGGACTTTGAAATTGAAATGCGGGATCATGACGGTCTGCCCCCGGCGCAGAGCATTCATCTGCTCATTGAGAAGCGGCAGATCCAAGCCCAGAGGGGACTCATAATCGGGCTTGCCGTCATCATCGAGAGGATAGGGCTCCTCATGGTTGCGGTAATAGTCATCGAGGCTGACCACATGGCACTTGACATCATAATGTCCAAGATAGCCTGCCAGCGTAAGGGCTGTGGTCGTTTTACTCGAGCCTGAGGGGCCGGAGAGCAAAATGACTCGGCTCTCGGATAGCCGTGCTGCAACAGCTTCCGCTGCATCATGCACCTGCTGACGGTAATGGTGGTCGCATTGCGCAATAAAGTTGCCGGCACTTGCGCGGATATCGTTATTAATATCGTGATTTTCCATCGGGGTTCCTCCTCTAAAGCCGGATAAGCGCCAGAGCGGCATCCTTTTGGACAAGGGTATCATCAATGCGGGCAATATACTGCTGGGGCGCTTTGGGATTGTGCTGGCGTTCCAAAGTCCCGTTTGGGAACATGATTTTGGTCATGCCGCCGCCGCCAAGGGAGATGATGCTGTGGATCTCCTCCATCATATATATATTGTAGAGGCAATCTCTTCCCGGCTTTGTCCAGCCGACATTTTCAAAGCAGCCGGACATATATTTCTGCCGGTAGAGGTAATAGGGCGCATAACCGGCAGCGCGGAGCATTGCCGAAGCCTGCGAGAGCATCTGCGCCACCTCCTGCGCCTCGGAAAGACGGCAGCGGCTCTGGAACAGCTCTGCACCCTTCTTCAGGGCCAGCGTGTGGACGGTAATGTTGGCAGGATCAAGTGCAATGATCCGGGTGAGAGAATCGCGGAAGGTATCGACCGTATCCTCAGGAAGACCCGCGATTAAATCCATATTGATGTTGTCAAAGCCTGCCTCTACGGCCTGCTGATAGGCGCGCAGGGTATCCTCCGCGCTGTGGCGGCGGCCGATGGCACGGAGGGCTTCATTATTCATAGTCTGGGGATTGATGCTGATGCGGTCGCAGCCGTTTTCCAAAAGGACACGGAGCTTCTCTTCATCGAGCGTATCCGGGCGGCCGCCCTCTACGGTGTACTCCAAAAGCTCGCCAAGGTCAAAGCTCTCGGAAATGGCCCCCATGAGGCGGCGAAGCTGATTGGCGGATAAGGTCGTCGGGGTGCCGCCGCCGATATAGAGGGTGCGAACGGTGAGGCCAAGTCGCTTCATCTCCGCGCCCACATGGGCAACCTCCCGAAGCAGGCACTCCAGATACTCCTCCAGAAGGCCTGCACAGCGGTCAATGGCCTGACTGACAAAGCTGCAATAGGTGCAGCGGGTGGGGCAGAAGGGAATGCCCACATAGACAGATACATCCCCCGGCCGCAGCTGCTCCATGGCTTTCACCGTGGCAAGGGAGGCATCAACGCACAGCCTCTGCCGTGCGGGGGTAACAAAATATGTTTTCTCCATCAGCTTCGCGGCACTCTTTGCCGAGCCGCCGGAGAGCAGATGGCGGGTGGTCAGCTTGGTGGGACGAACTCCGGCAAGCGCACCCCAGGCAGGCTTTTCCGGCAGAAGCTTGCAGGCGGCAAGATAATAGCTGCGCTGCAACGCCTGTCGGCGCAGTGAAACCGTCTCCCGCTCCTTTAAAAGGCGGCAGGTGGCCTGCGCCTGCTTCCCGCGCCAGCTGATCCGCGTGGAAGCCGTAAGCCATTTTTCACCGCGGAACAGCGCGGAAACGGCACCGTCGCCGGTAAAATTGCCGGAATCCACCGGCTCCATCGTTTCCTCGGAAAACAGCGCCAGCTGAAGCTGCTCCACGGCATAGCGGTCATCATGACCCTGTAGATACAGCTTCATCGGCGCATAGCCTCCTGAAGATAAGGATTATTCTGCCGCTCCTGCTCGAGCGTGGTGGCGGCGCCGTGGCCGGGATACACAAAAAGGTCGCCCTCCAGTTCGCCTAAGCGCCTGAGTGAGCGGTACATCTCCCGCCAGTCACCGCCGGGGAAATCGGTGCGTCCGCACGAGCCGCGGAACAGCGTATCGCCGGAAAACAGCCACTTCCCCACCCGGAGGCAGGACGAGCCGGGCGTATGTCCGGGCGTACAAAGCGCATCGAGGGTCACGCTGCCGAAAGACAGCGCATCGCCATCGTGATAAAGCACCGCATCCGGGATCGGCTCGCCCGACAGATTCTCCGGCAGACCGATATCGCCCGCAGGCGCATACACCGGGCAGCCATAGACTTCCCGCAGCTTTGCCACTGCACCCACATGGTCAAAATGCCGGTGGGTCAGGACAATGCCGCGCACGGCAAAGCCCAGCTGCGCGACGCGGTCGATAATTTTATTTGCCTGATCGCCGGGATCAAGAAGCACACCGTCAAGAGTTTTTTCATCCCAGATCAGATAGCAATTGGTGTGAAGCAGTCCCAGCTCCAGAATTTCCATTTCCATAGTATGCTCCCGTTACGGTTTCTTTTCCATCAGCTCATCCGTGTCCAGAATCAGGGTCACGGGGCCGTCGTTCAGAGACTCCACCTGCATATTGGCGCCGAATTCGCCATGCTGGGGCGGAAAGCCCAGCTCCTCGCAGATGGCAAGAAATTTTTCATATAAAGGAATAGCGATCTCGGGAGAAGCTGCGCCGTTAAAAAACGGACGGCGGCCCTTGCGGCAATCGCCGTACAGAGTGAACTGGCTGACCACCAGAACACTGCCGCCGACATCGGTCAGGCTGCGGTTCATCCTGTCGTTTTCATCCGAAAAAATGCGCAGACCGAGGATCTTCTCTGCCAGCTTGCGGCAATGCAGCTCGGTATCCTCCGGGCCGACGCCCAGAAGGATCAGAAGGCCATTGCCGATGCTTCCGTTCACTGCTCCATCAATGGAGACCGAAGCGTGCTTCACTCTAGTTACGACTGCTTTCATAAAAAGTTCTCCTGTATGTATCCTATGAACGTGCGCGGGGGTTCATGCCCGCGCACTCAGTTTTGTCCTCTGCGCACATCCAGAACGCCGGATATGCAGCGAATGCGGTACTGCACTGCCTCCAGCCCCTTGATATTTTCCACATCAAAGGTCAGGGTAAACATACACTTACCATCGGGAAGGTTTTTGCCGTTGACCTCGGTGACATGCACCTTGGAGGTGGACAGGACGGTAGCAATGTCCAGAAGCATATTATTGCGGTCAAGGGTGCGCACCTCAAGGCAGGTGGAGAAGGACTTATTGCAATCTCCCGACCATTCCACATTCACCCAGCGGCCGGAATTCTGCGGATCGGACATGGAGCGGACATTGGGGCAGTCTCTGCGATGGATGGAAACGCCGAAGCCCTTGGTGATAAAGCCCACGATATCGTCTCCGGGCACCGGGGTGCAGCAATGGGAGAATTTGATCATGCAGGAATCCAGCCCGTCCACAATGACGCCGGAATCGCGGTGGCGATCCTTGGGCGCTGCCTCCTTTGCCGCATCATGGGCAGGCTGCTCCTTGATGGCGCGGTTGGCACGGACAAGCTCCTCACGGATGCGGTTGACCGCCTTGACCGCAGACAGGCCGCCATAGCCGATGGCGGCATAAAGATCGTTCATGGACTCAAAGCCCGAACGCTTCAGAAGGGTTGCAATCAGCTCCTCATCCTGGAAAAGGAGGGAGGGCTGGATATTCATATGCTTGAGCTCGCTCTCAAAGCTGGCGTGCCCCCGCATGACATTTTCATCGCGGCGCTCTTTCTTGAACCACTGCTTGATTTTGATGCGCGCCTGATTGGACTGGCAGACCTTGAGCCAGTCGCGGCTCGGGCCGCGGGCGCTCTTGGAGGTGATGACCTCGCAGATATCGCCGTTTCTCAGCCGCTGGTCATAGGGCGCAATGCGGTTGTTGATTTTCGCGCCCACCATCGTGTTGCCGATGGCGGAATGGATGGCATAGGCAAAGTCAATGGGCGTAGAGCCGGAGGGCAGAGAGATGACCTTGCCCTTGGGGGTGAAGACGAAGACCTCGTCATCAAACATATCCACCTTCAGAGAGTGGATATAGTCCTCTGCATCGATCTCCTGCTGGTTTTCCAGAAGACGGCGCACCCATTCAAATTCCTTTTCGTCCCCCTGCCCCGAGACATTATCCTTATATTTCCAGTGCGCGGCAATGCCGTATTCGGCAGTCTCGTGCATATCCCAGGTGCGGATCTGCACCTCGAAGGGGATGCCCTGACGGCCGATGACGGTGGTATGGAGTGACTAAAAGAGATGGTTCTTAGTCGAGAAAATATAATACTTGAATCTGCCGGGGACGATGTTGTAAAGGTCATGGATATGACCCAGAACATTATAGCAGTCAGGAATGGTATCCACGATAACACGGAAGGCATACAGGTCATAGAGTTCGTCAATGGACTTCTTCTGCGACTTCATCTTGCGGTAGATGGAGTAGACATGCTTCACGCGTCCGTTGATGGCGCTGTGGATCCCGGCTTCATGCAGGCGCTGCCGGATGGTATCCTGAATGTTCTGCATGAATTCTTTTGCCTGCTCGTGGTGGGAATCGATGTATTCCATCAGCTCGGTATAGCCATCGGGGTCGAGATATTTCAGGCTGGTGTCCTCCAGCTCCCACTTGATCTTCTGCATACCGAGACGGTGCGCCAGAGGGGCATAGATATCCATGGTCTCCATGGATTTGCTCTTCTGCTTCGCCGGGGTCTGGTACTGCATGGTGCGGGTATTATGGAGGCGGTCGGCAATTTTGATGAGGATCACGCGGATGTCCTTGCTCAACGCCATGAACATCTTGCGCAGATTCTCCATCTGCTGCTCTTCCAGCGTGGAATACTCCACGCGGGTCAGCTTGGTAACGCCCTCGACCAGATCGGCTACGGTCGAGCCGAACTTCTCGGTGATCTCGTCATAATTGGAATCGGTATCCTCAATGCAGTCATGCAGCAGGGCAGCGATAATGGAATCGGTGTCCAGACCGATTTCGGCAATGATTTCCGCAACAGCCAGAGGATGAATGATATAGGGGGAACCATCCTTGCGCTTCTGGGGTTCATGCTTTTTTCTGGCATAGTCCACGGCGCGGTTCACCGCGTCCATATCGACACTGGGGGTATAGCGGGCGATCGCCGCTACCATTGAATCATAATGCTCCTGAAAGGTTTCCATTCCATTACCTCCCTTCTGCACATTCGTTAAGGTATTGCAAAATGGCGCTCTGGTTCAAATCGACCTTGCTGCCATCGGATGTGATGATGATATGTAAATATTTGGGATGGGGCTGCAGCCGGATGAGGCCAAGCTCATGGAAGGCATCCAGGCAGACCCGGGTGCGCATCAGGGAGCAGGGCTTTCCCGTAGAATGGGTGATTTTCCGGCACAGGCAGGCCGCATTTTCAATCACCTCGCCATTGGTGTTATTGGCGATCAGATAGCGCCAGACGATGGCAAATTCGCTCCGGCTGGGCCGAAGCAGCATGACCTCCTGCGAAGACAGGGGCTGGCGCAGGGTGCAGCGGCGGTAAACCGACTCCTCGGCCTCATTGTTCTCCCGCTCGTTGCGGCTCAGGCGGATATCCACCAGATTCAGCTGGACGGTTCGCACGCCCTTATATTCATTCACCTGCGGCGTGAATGCAATATCAATGATATCTCCCAGATCCACGGCGGCCTGTCTTGCCGTTGTGGAGAAGAAAATTGCGGAGCAGGAAGCGCCGTTATCCGCACGCAGGCGCAGGCGCAGATGCTTGCCGCCGCCCACCTCACTGAGCTGCTCGACCAGCATATGCTCCATGCACAGCACAGGCCGCGGGCAGCCGCTGCCGCAGGGCTCCAGCTGAGAGAGCGCGGCAACATTTTCCATGGTCAGCAGGGGCATGGTGACAGCGCAGTCCACCTCCAGCGCGGCCTTCGCTTCGCCGGAGTCCATAAAGCTGCGGGCCAGCCGACTGACCTCCTGACGGAATTCACCGATCCGATCTCTGCGGATGGTAAAGCCTGCCGCCAGCTCATGGCCGCCGTAGCTCTCCAGAAGGTAGGAGAGGGTGCTCAGGCCGGAGAAGAGATTGAAGCCGCCATAGGAGCGGGAGGATGCCTTGCCCTTGTCGCCATCCATGCAGATGAGGAAGGTCGGGCAGGAATACTCCTCCGCCATGCGGGAGGCCACAATGCCCACCACGCCCTGATGCCAGCTCTCTCCTGCCAGCACGATCACATCCGGGGCTTCGCCGCTGCCCAGACGGGAGACGGCGTCCCGGTAGATTTCCGATTCAATGAGCTGCCGCTGACGGTTCAGATGGCAAAGGACATTGGCTCTTCGCGCAGCATTGGCAGGATTATCGGTAAGGAAGAGCTCCAGCGCCAGCTCCACGCGACCCATGCGTCCGGCGGCATTGATCCTCGGCGCCAGCACATAGCCCACGGTGGCTGCTGTGACATTCTGCGGCTCGCAGCCGCATTCCTGCAGCAGCGCCGCCACACCCACGCGATGGGGATTTGCGATCTGCTTGAGACCCCGGGCAACGAAGGTGCGGTTTTCCCCGCGCAGGTTCATTACATCGGCGATGGTGCCAAGGCAGACCAGATCGCCGTATTCCTCCAGCACAGCCTCCTGATCGCCGCACAGGGCAGCGGCCAGCTTAAATGCAACACCCACGCCGCTCAGGTCGGTATGGGGATAGGTACGGTCGGGGCGGTGGCTGTCCACGACCGCGCAGGCCTCGGGCAGCAGCTGCTTGCACTCATGGTGATCGGTGATGATCAGATCAATGCCAAGCTCGCGGCAAAGCTGCGCCTCCTCGGTGGCGGTAATGCCGCAATCGACCGTAATAATCAAATTAACGCGCTCCCGATGGAGCTGCCGGATGGCGGTCTCATTCAGGCCGTAGCCCCCCTCCAGCCGCCCCGGGATATAGCTGACGCAGCGGCCTCCCCGGCGGCGGAGAAAATCCACCAGCAGACAGGTCGCAGTGATGCCGTCTACATCATAGTCTCCGTAGACAGCGATCTTTTCGCCGCGCGTCAGCGCCTGCTGCACACGCGCCACCGCACGGTCCATTTCCCGAAGGGCAAAGGGATCGCAGAGGGGCACATCACAGCGCAGAAATTCCTGCGCCTGCGCCGCCGTTGTATAGCCACGGGCGCACAGCACCCGTGCCGTCAGCGGTGAAAAGCCCGCTTCACATAGAGCCTTTACATCTTCGGATCGATAGCTTGATACATTCCAGGTTCCATACTTCATTCCAAATCCACATCCGAATACTTATTTTTAATATTATATCAATTTTCCCGCCATTTCACAAGACGCTGACATGGTTTTTTCCGTACTCCGCGAAAAAAAAGCAGCCGTACAGGCTGTCAAAAAAAGATATTCTTTCTTTCAGCTGTGCAGCCACAGGAAGAACACAGGGGGGCAGATGCCCCCCGATAGACCCAATATTATTAACTTAAGTGTCGAATAGATTTCATGTAATCTCGTAGGGGCGAGCATTGCTCGCCCGTGCCGTCTTGCATCTATATGAAAGGTCGGTTAAATCGGCTTGGCGGGCGAGCAATGCTCGCCCCTACGGGGCTGAACGCCATTGAATAACCTTAAGTTGATGACATTGCCGATAGACCGGGTTTTATTTCCTTTTTCTGCGAAGCAAGGCGCGAAGGGCAAAAACGAGAACGACGGCACAGGTAACACCTGCGAAGTCGATCCACACATCCTTTACCATAGACGCGCGTCCCTCCACGAAAAGCTGGATGGTTTCATCACACAGAGCGCACACAAGTCCGGCGAACAGCGGCCGCAGCATATCGCGGCGCAGGCACTGGCTGAGCAGCAGCCCCAGAATCGCAAATTCTCCGAAATGTGCCAGCTTTCGCAGGACACCCTCTGTAAGGAAGGGGCAAAACTGTGCAAGATAAGCCAGAAGTCCCTGGCTTTCAGCCGCACTCATATCACCGGGGATGTGGGACTGGCCGAAGATCACGCCTAACCAAAGCACACTGGCAAGCCACCACAGCCAGGAATAGGTCCTGTTTTTCTTCATATGCAACACTCCTTTGCAACCATTCTATTCTATCACGGCACGCGGGTTTTTTCTACCACGAATTACCACTTGCATCCGTCCGTCAATTTGCTATACTGTTTTCGGCAAAATGTATCGTTTCTTCTGCAAATACCGGTAATTCTGCTCATGTGCCTTTTCCAAAGTTTCCTATTGTGTAGGAAAAAAAATAGTCCCAAAGAAAGGCCATGAAAAATCGTTGAATTCGTGAAAAAATCAATTGATTTTAGATGAATTTTAGAGTATAGTTATAATCGGTATGGCTTATTCGATATAAAATGCCCGATTCTTTTTTTGGGCAAAGCCGTACCGCCCGATTCGTGTCAATAACTTTTTACAGGAGGATTGATGAAAAGTATGGCTTGCAAACATGAAACGGTTCCCTTCCGCGGGACAAAAGAGCAGGAAGCCGCCCTGATGGCCGCCATCCAGGAACTGAAGGACCAACCCGGCTCTCTCATGCCCATTATGCAGAAAGCACAGGAGATTTACGGCTACCTCCCCATTGAGGTGCAGACCATGATCTCCGACGCCACCGGTACGCCGCTGGAAAAGATCTACGGTGTTGCCACGTTCTACGCCCAGTTCACGCTGGAACCCAAAGGACAGTATCAGATTTCCGTTTGCCTCGGCACCGCATGCTATGTCAAGGGCTCTCAGGCCGTGTATGACAAGCTGCAGGAGCTGCTGGGCATCGGCGAAGGCGGCTGCACCCCCGACGGCAAGTTCTCTCTGGATTCCTGCCGCTGCATCGGCGCTTGCGGTCTTGCCCCCGTTATTACGATCAATGACGACGTTTACGGCCGTCTTACCCCCGATATGATCAAGGGTATTCTGGATAAGTACGCATAATACAGGTGCTATTTTATGAAATTTGAGCAGATCAGACAGATTCTCAATGCGGAAGCGGCCTGCGGCGCGGAGTTACTCGACTCCGAAGCCAGTACCGCCGCCTACGCCAGCGATATGATGAGCGACGTGCTGGCCTTCGTAACCGACCAGACCGTGCTGCTTACCGGCCTCATCAACGAGCAGGTCATCCGTACTGCCGCGATGCTGGATATGCGCTGCGTCATTCTGGTTCGCGGCAAGCAGCCCACACCGGGTATGCTCCAGCTCGCAAAGCAAAATGGCATTGCCATCCTCACCACAGGCTACAATCTGTATGAATCCTGCGGAAGACTTTTCCGCAGCGGACTGCGAGAAGGTAGCTAACCGATGGCTGATGCGCTGAAGTTTGAATATGATATCAGCGGAGAAAACTTTGCCTCCGCCGGAGAGGCCAGCATGCGCCTGAAAAAGGAGCTGCGTGCCCTCGGCTTCTCCCCGGTTCTGATTCGCCGCGCTGCTACTGCCATGTATGAAGGCGAAATCAATATGGTCATCCACGCCGGCGGCGGAGTCGCCACCGTGCTGATCTCTCCGGAATCCATAGAAATCATTCTGGTTGACCATGGCCCCGGCATTGCAGATATCGACCTTGCCATGCAGGAGGGTTACTCCACTGCCCCCGATGCCATCCGTTCCTTTGGCTTCGGCGCAGGTATGGGTCTGCCCAACATGAAGAAGTACACCGACGAAATGAGAATCGAATCCGAGCTGAACAAAGGAACCACCGTATACATGTTAATCAATGCAGGATAAGGCATGGCCAATACCGGCCCAGTGAGGATTTATGGCAAATTACAATCACTCGGTTTTGCTGGATATCAGCAAATGCAAAGGCTGCACTCATTGCCTGAAGCGATGCCCTACTGAAGCAATTCGCATCCGCAATGGGCATGCGCAGATTTCTGCCAGTAGCTGTATCGACTGCGGCGAGTGCATACGACTTTGCCCCTACAACGCAAAAACGGCCACCTGCGATAAGCTGGAATCCATGAAGTCTTACCGCTATAAGATCGCCCTGCCGCCTCCCAGCCTCTATGGTCAGTTCGACCATCTCGACGACATTGACTATCTGATCCAGGGTCTTTATGACTATGGCTTCGATGATGTCTTTGAGGTTGCGCGTGCAGCGGAAATCGTTTCCGGCTATACCCGCAGATATCTGCGCCGTCCCGATGTTCCGAAGCCTGCCATCAGCTCTGCCTGCCCCGCAGTGACAAGGCTGATCGAACAGCGCTTTCCCAACCTGATTGACAACGTCATTCCCATGCTGCCTCCGGTCGATGTGGCTGCATCCATGGCGCGGAAAAAGGCAATGGAGGATCACCCCGAGCTCTCCCGTGAGGAGATCGGCATCTGCTTTATCTCTCCCTGCCCCGCCAAGGTCAGCTACCTGAAAAACGAGATCGCCAAAGGCCGCTCTGATGTCAACTGCGTGGTGTCCATGAGCGATGTTTACTTCTCTCTGGTCAACATCATGCGCCGTGCAGCGGAGCCGACGCAAAGTGCCCAAACCGGCATCATCGGCGTCAGCTGGGCCTCCAGCGGAGGCGAAGCCAGCGCCCTGTTCAATGACCGCTATCTTGCCGCCGACGGCATCGAAAATGTCATCCGCGTGCTTGAGAACATTGACAACGGCTCCTTCCCGGAGCTGGAGTTCATTGAGCTGAACGCCTGCTCCAGCGGCTGTGTAGGCGGTGTCCTCACGGTGGAAAACGGCTTTATTGCCAAAGCACGCCTGCAAACCGTGCGCCACTACCTTCCGGTCTCCCGGAACTGGAATGTGGCCGGTGATATCGGCTGTGACACCACCATCCCCGATCATATGTTTATTCATGAGCCCCTGCAGTACAGTCCCCCCGGCAGTCTTTCTGACAACATGGTGGAGGCATTCCGAAAGCGCGCCCGCATTCAAAGCATTGTCGAGCGCCTGCCTGCCTTGGACTGCGGCTCCTGCGGCTCACCCACGTGTCTGGCCTTTGCGCTGGACATCGTAAACGGCAATGCCTCAGAGGAAGAATGCATCGTAAAGATGCGCGATCGAATGCAGGCTTTGGAGGGAGGTTCCGTCCATGACGGTACATGAGCTTTGCGAGAAGACCGGTTTTTCCGTTCTCTCTCTTCCCCAGCCGGAGCGTCAGATCGAAGGCGGCTACGCCGGTGACCTGCTAAGCTGGGTCATGGGCAACGCCACCCACGGCTGCGCCTGGGTCACAATTATGACCAACCGCAATATTATCGCTGTTGCGTCTCTCATTGAGATGTCCTGCATCGTCCTGGCTGAGGGCTGCACCCTCTCCGAGGAGCTGCTTCAGCTGGCAAACACGCAGAACATCAATATTCTCTCCTCTCCCCTTGGCGCGTATGATACATGCGCGGCAATTTCCAGGCTCCTATGAGGCGGGTATTTTGTGATTTTCACATTCACTCCTGCCTGTCTCCCTGCGGCGACGATGCTATGACACCGGCGCTTGCGGCAGGACTGCTCAAGCTCTCGGGCTATGATGTGGCAGCCCTCACCGACCATAATGCTGTGGGCAACTGTCCGGCCTTCTTCCGCGCCTGCGAAAGCTACGGCCTGACCCCCCTGGCCGGCATGGAGCTGACAACGGCAGAGGACATTCATCTTGTTTGTCTGCTGCCCACCTGCTCTCAGGCCATGGCTTTCGGAGAAGCGGTCAACCGGCATCGGATCCTGATCCGAAACCGACCCCAATTCTTCGGTCACCAGCTGCTCATGGACGCAGAGGATCAACTGCTGGGTGAGGAACCAAACCTCCTACCCAACGCCACCGACCTGAGCCTGGAGGACGCTTTCGCTCTTGCGCAGGAATTCGGCGCAGTGTGCTACCCCGCACATGTGGATCGGGAAAGCAACGGTATTCTCGCCGTTTTAGGCGATATGCCAGAGGCTCCCGCGTTCACCCATGCGGAGTTCCGCCAGCCGGAAAACCGCGCAGACTGGTGCCTCCGCTATCCCCGTCTCCGGCATCTGACCCCGCTGTTCGGCTCCGATGCGCATCGTCCCGATGCCATCACAGATGCCGCCTTCTCCATTGAGATCGCCGAGACAGGAGATGTGGCACAGGCCGTCATGGAAGCACTATTGCAAGGAGGCTGACCATGAAAGAGCTTTCTCTCAACATTCTGGACATTGCTATGAATTCCGTAAAGGCCGGCGCAAGCCTGATCTCCATTGAACTGGAGGAAGCGGAAAACCGGCTTACCATAACCATCCGTGACAACGGCTGCGGCATGAGCCGTGCCACTGTAGAGCGGCTTTCGGATCCATTCTACACCACACGCACCACACGAAATGTGGGGCTCGGTGTTCCGTTCTACTCCATGGCTGCGGAGCAAACCGGCGGCAGCGTCTGCATTGACTCTGTTCCGGAACCCGATCCCAGCCACGGCACTGTAATCACCGCCCGTTTCTATACCGACCACATTGATTTTACGCCCCTGGGCGATATCATCTCCACCGTCACCACCCTGATCCATGGCTACCCCGACATTGACCTCGTTTTTACCCACCGCACCGCGGCAGGAGAGGTCAGCCTGTCCACCCGCCAGATCAAGGATATGCTCGGTGACATCCCCATCAACGCTCCGGAAATCCTCAATTGGATCCGGGACTTTCTGGAAGAACAATACGATCACCAATCACAGAAGGAAGGATAATATCATGAAAACACTCGAAGAACTTGCACAGCTCAGAGAGCAGATGAAAGCGACAATGGCAGTTCGTACCGAGGAAGGCAAGCTTCGCGTTGTCGTTGGCATGGCCACCTGCGGTATCGCCGCCGGCGCAAGACCCGTCCTCAATACGCTGGTTGAAGAAGTCAACAAAGAAGATCTGACCGACAAGGTATCCGTCTCCCAGACCGGCTGCATCGGCATTTGCCAGTTTGAGCCTGTTGTGGAAATCTTTGACGGCAGCGACAAAGTCACCTACGTCAAGATGACCCCCGACAAGGCAAAGCGCGTCGTCGCCGAGCATCTGAAGGGCGGAAAGGTCGTGCAGGAATACACCATCGGCTATTCCGAAGTTTAACAGGAGGGAGTAGACAGAATGATTCGTTCTCATGTTATGATTTGCGGCGGCACCGGCTGTACCGCCTCCGGCAGCAAGACTCTGCAGACTTCCCTGCAGAAGGCTCTTGAAGAAAAAGGTCTCCAGGACGAGATCCGCATCGTAGAAACCGGCTGCTTCGGCCTTTGTGCCCTCGGCCCCATTATGATCATCTATCCTGAAGGCGTGTTCTACAGCAACGTCAAGGAAGAAGATGTTCCCGAAATCGTGGAAGAGCATCTGCTCAAGGGCCGTATTGTCCAGCGCCTTGTCCATACCGACGAGACCACGGAACAGCTGGTCACCTCTCTTTCCGAAACCTCTTTCTATAAGATCCAGCAGCGCGTTGCACTGCGCAACTGCGGTGTTATCGACCCCGAAAATATTGATGAGTACATCGCCCGCGACGGCTATGCCGCACTCGCCAAGGTTCTCACCTCTATGTCCGCTGACGAAGTCATCCAGGCTCTGCTCGATTCCGGTCTGCGCGGCCGCGGCGGCGCCGGCTTCCCCACCGGCCTGAAGTGGAAGTTCGCCAGAGGCTACCAGGATGATCAGAAGTACGTCTGCTGCAACGCCGACGAAGGCGACCCCGGCGCATTTATGGACCGCTCCGTGCTCGAAGGCGACCCCCATGCCGTTCTGGAAGCCATGTCCATCGCCGGTTACACCATCGGCGCAACGCAGGGCTACATCTATGTCCGTGCTGAATACCCCATCGCTGTTAAGCGTCTGCGCATCGCCATTGACCAGGCCAGAGCTTACGGCCTGCTGGGCGACAACATTCTCGGCACCGGCTTCAAGTTTGACATTGACCTCCGCCTCGGCGCCGGTGCATTCGTATGCGGCGAAGAAACTGCTCTGATGACCTCCATCGAGGGCAACCGCGGCGAGCCCCGTCCCCGTCCTCCCTTCCCCGCAGAGAAAGGCCTGTTCCAGAAGCCTTCCCTCCTGAACAACGTCGAAACCTACGCCAACATCCCGCAGATCATCCTGAAGGGTGCTGATTGGTTCGCCTCCATGGGCACCGAGAAGTCCAAGGGCACCAAGGTCTTCGCTCTGGGCGGCAAGATCAAGCACACCGGCCTCGTGGAAGTTCCCATGGGCACCACCCTGCGCCAGATCGTTGAAGAAGTCGGCGGCGGCATCCCCAACGGCAAGAAGTTCAAGGCTGCCCAGACCGGCGGCCCCTCCGGCGGCTGCATCCCCGCTGAGCACTTCGACGTTCCCGTTGACTATGAAAACCTCGCAGCTCTGGGCTGCATCGTCGGCTCCGGCGGTCTGATCGTCATGGACGAAGACAACTGCATGGTCGATATTGCAAAGTTCTTCCTCGAATTCACCGTCGATGAATCCTGCGGCAAGTGCACCCCCTGCCGTATCGGTACCCGCCGTATGCTCGAGATTCTCACCAAGATCACCGATGGCAACGGCACGATGGAAGACCTTCAGAAGCTCGAAGAGCTCTGCTACTATGTAAAAGAAAACTCCCTGTGCGGCCTGGGCCAGACGGCTCCCAACCCCGTCCTGTCCACCATCCGCTTCTTCCGCGACGAATACATTGCCCACATTGTGGACAAGCGCTGCCCGGCTGGCGTCTGCAAGAACCTGCTGCAGTATGTTATCGACCCCGAGAAGTGCAAGGGCTGCACCGCCTGCGCCAGAAAGTGCCCGGTCAACGCAATCTCCGGCACCGTAAAGGCTCCCCATGTGATCGACGCTGCCAAGTGCATCAAGTGCGGCAGCTGTATCGACACCTGTAAGTTCGGCGCGATCAGCAAGAAGTAAGGAGGAACAGATCATGGATATTACTATCAAAATTAACGGCGTTGAATTGACTGCTCCCAAGGGCACGACCATCCTCCAGGCCGCCAGAATGGCACATGTGGATATCCCCACGCTCTGCTACCTGAAGGACATCAACGAAATCGGCGCCTGCCGTATGTGCGTTGTGGAAGCAAAGGAAGGCCCCAGACCCGCAAAGCTGGTTGCCGCCTGTGTCTACCCCATTTCCAACGGCATGGAAGTTATGACCAACACCCCCAAGGTCATTGCTGCAAGAAAGAAGAACCTCGAGCTCCTGCTCTCCAACCATAACCGCTCCTGCCTGAGCTGCGTGCGCAGCGGCAGATGCGAGCTTCAGACTCTCTGCCGTGAATATGGCGTTGAGAATGAAGGCCTCTACGACGGCGTCAAGACCGAAAGCGAAATCGACGACTCCGCCGCCCATATGATCCGCGACAACTCCAAGTGCATCCTTTGCCGCCGCTGCATCGCAGTGTGCGAAAAGGTGCAGGGCATCGGCGTTATCGGCGCCAACATGCGCGGCTTCAAGACCAACATCGGCAGCGCCTTCGAAATGGGCCTGGGCGAAACCAGCTGCGTTTCCTGCGGCCAGTGCATCGCCGTATGCCCCACCGGTGCGCTGCATGAGAAGGAATACATCGACGACGTTCTGGCAGCCATTGCAGACCCCACCAAGTATGTGGTCGTGCAGACCGCTCCCGCCGTCCGTGCCGGCCTGGGCGAATGCTTCGGCCTGCCCATCGGCACCAACGTCGAAGGCAAGATGGTCGCTGCTCTGCGCCGCATCGGCTTCGACCGCGTGTTCGACACCGACTTCTCCGCTGACCTGACCATTATGGAAGAGGCCACCGAGCTGCTCGACCGCACCACCAATGGCGGCAAGCTGCCCCTGATCACCTCCTGCAGCCCCGGCTGGATCAAGTACTGCGAGCACTACTTCCCCGAACTGACCGAGAACCTGTCCTCCTGTAAGTCTCCCCAGCAGATGATGGGCGCTGTCATTAAGACCTACTTTGCAGAGACCATGGGCATTGACCCGAAGGACATCGTCTCCGTATCCGTCATGCCCTGCACCGCAAAGAAGTTCGAAATCGGCCGCGACGATCAGAACGCTGCCGGCGTTCCCGATGTGGACATCTCCCTCACCACCCGTGAGCTGGGCCGCATGATCGAAAAGTGCGGTATCCGCTTCATGGATCTGCCCGACGAAGAGTTTGATTCTCCTCTGGGCGACGACACCGGCGCTGCCGTGATCTTCGGCGCTACCGGCGGTGTTATGGAAGCTGCTCTGCGTACCGCAGTAGAAACGCTCACCGGCGAAGAACTGAAGAACCTCGACTTCCAGGAAGTCCGCGGCACCGCAGGCATCAAGGAAGCCTCCTACAATGTTGCAGGCCTCGACATCAATGTTGCTGTTGCCTCCGGCCTGAAGAACGCACACGACCTGCTCAAGAAGGTCGAATCCGGCGAAGCCAACTACCAGTTCATCGAAATCATGGGCTGCCCCGGCGGCTGTGTCAATGGCGGCGGTCAGCCCCAGCAGCCTGCTTCCGTTCGTAACTTCGAGGACATTCGCGCCCTTCGCGCCAAGGCCCTGTACGATCAGGATGCTGCAATGCCCATCCGCAAGTCCCATGAAAATCCCGCAATCCAGAAGCTGTACGCCGAATACTTTGGTAAACCCGGCAGCCATAAGGCTCACGAATGCCTGCATACCACCTATGTAAAGCGTTCCATCAATAACCACTAAACCTTTCAATCCTCTTTCTCCCGCACCTCCGGGAGAAAGAGGATTTTTTATTTTTTCTGCTTCCTTCTTTTTTAGACGTCCAAAGAAAAATCTCCACTATTCCATGCTGAAATCGCATAGTACTCTCCAGTTTTTTTGCATTAATAAAGAGTATTCCAAAAAAAATATTGAAATTATTTCCAGTCATGGATTGACAAAATACTACATATGCTTTACAATAGAGATACATTAAAAAATGGAGTGTGGATTATTTATGAGAATGTCCGATGCCGAACGTAAAGTTATGGAAGTCGTTTGGGCTTCTGAAGGCTGCACTGCGAAAGATATCTCTCTGCGTCTCGGAGAAGAAATTGGCTGGAGCAAAACCACCACATATACGATGATTTCCGTATGTGTGAACAAGGGTTATATTCGCAGAGAAGATCCCAAGTTCCACTGCTTTTCTAAGATCGCCCGCAATGATGTCTCTGTTCAGGAAGCCACAACGCTGGTTAATGTCGCCTACCGCGGCGCTGCCGACGAGCTGGTTGCCGACCTTGTGCGCAATGATATGCTCACAGTCAAGCAGCTTGGCAAGGTTTACCATGCACTGAGAAAGCAGGAAAAGGCCGAGCTCGAAGCCGCCGAAGCCGAGCAGGAGTAATTCCTGTTTCGCTGCATTTTGCTTCGTGCTGCCCCATTCTATGGCTTTATTTCCTGCGCGCAGCATTCCTTCCCCGGTAAGCAAACAATATAGCACCTGCCGACTTTTGGCAGGTGCATTTGTTTTGATATGAAAAATGCCCTCCGTGAGCAATTTTGTTCACGGAGGGCTGATCGTTTTTCAGTGTGCGGATTAATACAGGTTCTATAATAAATGTTGGGGTCAGGTGAAGAGCCTGGCCCCAAAGTTTTATAAAAAGGTTGAGCATAGAGATAATTTCCTTTACAATGAATGTACCCCTACACCAAGAAAGGAGAGAATGTCTCTATGCACAATGGGAATTATACAACAAAGCTACTGGATTTGGAAGACATTATCGTCACGAAAGTCGAAAATATTTCTGAGGAGATTCATATTCATCTGG
>JAZQOW010000097.1:0-29021 GCA_045628065.1 Faecousia sp. | reverse complement strand
GTATCAGCCTTGGAGCCTGCCAGACGGGTGCAGTGAATACGGGACTGCTGACCGGCACCGACACCGATGGCCTGTCCGTCATATGCAAAGCATACGGAATTGGACTGGGTATATTTCAGGGTGATCAGGGAGATGATCAGGTCACGCTTTGCCTCAGCGGGCAGCTCCTTCTTATCGGTAACCAGATTGGACAGCAGCTCTTCGTTGATCTTGAAGTTGTTGCGGCCCTGCTGGAAGGTCACGCCGAATACCTGCTTGCATTCTTTTTCCGCAGGAACATAGTCGGGATCGATGGCAACGATACTATAGCCGCCCTTGCGCTTGGTCTTGAGAATTTCCAGAGCTTCCGGCTCATAACCCGGCGCGATGACGCCGTCGGAAACTTCGCGTGCGATGAGCTTTGCGGTGGGAACATCGCAGATATCGCTCAGGGCGACCCAGTCGCCGAAGGAGCACATACGGTCGGTGCCTCTGGCTCTTGCATAGGCGCAGGCAAGGGGAGAAGCATCCAGCTCGGGAAGATCATCCACGAAGCAGGCCTTTTTCAGTGCTTCGGGAAGGGGAATGCCGACAGCGGCGGAGGTAGGGGAGACATGCTTAAAGCTGGTCACGGCGCACAGACCGGTCGCTTCCTTCAGCTCCTTAACAAGCTGCCAGGAATTCAGGGCATCAAGGAAATTGATATAGCCGGGGCGGCCGTTGAGAATGGTGATGGGCAGGTCACTGCCATCGGCCATGTAGATCATGGAGGGCTTCTGATTGGGGTTGCAGCCGTATTTCAGTTCAAATTCTTTCATGATATAGCCTCCTTAACGATTCTTATTCACAAGACGATCTTCGATTTCGCCGGTTTTCAGGTCGATAAAGCGGACATAGAGGGAAATCTTATTTTCTGCATCGAGATTCTCCCAAAGCTCATTGGTCATTGCATCAATGTCATTGGGGATGGCAACGCGCTCAGGCTCACCGCAGAAGGTGGGGATGGGGTTGCCGTCGCAGATGTAGGTGTGGATAAAGTGACCCAGACCGGCAGCCGGGGCATAGCTGTAGGTGAAGCGGTTGCAGAAGCTGCCTTCGGCGTCGCCGCTCTTGAGAATGCTCATCTTATAGGTGAAGTCATCCTCTGCGAAGGTGAGCATACCGCTGATTCTGGGCGTCCAGTTGGGGCCATCCGGCTCAAAGCAGCGGGATTCCAGAGACTTGGCAAAGCATTTGCCGTCCTTGAGACCGTCATAAATGGTATCGGTCTGGTTGCCGTTGGTAACGATCAGATTATTTTCATAGCTTCTCACAGCAGCATAGATGATCAGAGAAGGATCCTGCACCTTGGCAGCATCAAAAGGCTCGGTGAACAGTTCACCTTCCTTCAGTGTGAAAATGCGGTTGCGGCTGTTGGCGCTGCGGCCCATGATGAAGTAGGCAATGGCAGCGTGGGTTCCGTCTGCGGTTTTGCCGATGATAATGCCTCTGCCGGGGTAACGGTTGCCGTTCAGACGGCTGCCGATGGTAGCGGTTTCATACACGTTCATGTTTTTCCCTCCTGATTTTATCACTGATCAGCTCAGCGGCCGCGGGCAGAAGCTTCCATTCTGCCTGCTGCATCACGCGGAGCTGGAGACTGCGGGGCGTATCGTCCGGCTCCACAGCCACAGCCTGCTGAAGAATGATCTCCCCACCGTCGGGGATCTCGTTTACAAAATGTACAGTAGCACCGGTGAGCTTCACACCGCGCTTCAGGGCTTCCTCATGCACCCGCAGTCCATAGTAGCCCTTGCCGCAGAAGGCAGGGATCAGGGAGGGGTGAATATTGAGGATGCGCTTGGGATAGCGGGAGGTAAAGTCGGCACTGAGAATGGTCATAAATCCGGCAAGGATAATAAGCTCAATGCCATATTCGTTCAATAACTCGATCAGTCTGGCTTCAAAAGCGGCCTGATCGGGGAAGGCCTTGCGCTCAACGGCGATACCGGGAATTCCGGCATTTTTCGCGCGCTCAAGTGCATAAGCGCCGGCCTGAGAGGAAACCACCAGCACGATCTGACCCGCCTGCAGGTTGGCATCAATCAGCGCCTGCAGGTTGGTGCCGCCGCCGGAAACCAGCACGGCGATCGGTGTACGTTCACTCAGCATAGGATCACGCCCTCATCGGATTCCACCAGCTCGCCCATTACATAGGCAGCCTCTCCGGCAGCGGTGAGAATTTCGACTGCCTTGTCTGCGTCTTCCTTCGCGACCACGCTGCTCATGCCAACACCCATGTTGAAGGTGTTATACATATCGCGCTCGGGAATATCGCCCTTTTCGGCGATCAGGTCGAAGATGGGCAGCGTGCGGACAGCGGATTTTTCGATTTTTGCGCTGAGACCTTTCTTAAGGCAGCGGGGAATGTTTTCATAGAAGCCGCCGCCGGTGATGTGAGAGACACCCTTGACCGTGACTTCGTCCAGAAGCGCCAGCAGGGGCTTTACATAGATTTTGGTGGGGGTGAGCAGGCATTCGCCAAGGCTCATGCCGCCGAGCTTTTCTACCGGTGAGAGCAGGTCTGCCGATTCAATGTTGAAAACCTTACGCACCAGAGAGAAGCCATTGGAATGCACGCCGGAGGAGGGGAGAGCGATGACTACATCGCCTGCCTTCATCGTGCTGTTGTCGATGATTCGGTCACGATCCACCACGCCCACACAGAAGCCAGCCAGATCGTATTCATTTACAGGATAGAAGCCGGGCATTTCTGCCGTCTCGCCGCCGATGAGGGCAGCACCGGACTGCACGCAGCCCTCGGCAACGCCTTCCACGATAGAGGCGATGCGCTCGGGGATATTGCGTCCGCAGGCAATATAATCAAGGAAAAACAGGGGTTTTGCACCGCAGCAAATGACATCGTTGACGCACATGGCAACGCAGTCGATTCCAACAGTATTATGCTTATCCAGCAGGAAAGCGATTTTCAGCTTGGTGCCGACACCGTCGGTGCCGCTGACCAGAACGGGCTTGCTGATTCCTGTCAGATCAAGGGGAAACAGGCCGCCGAAGCCGCCGATGCCCGTATCGGCTCCCACCATGGTGCGGGCGATATGTGCTTTCATCAGCTCAACTGCGCGGTAACCGGCGGTGATGTCCACACCGGCAGCAGCATAGCTGGCAGATTGTGATTTGGGATTCGCCATAAGGGTTACTCCTTTCCGTTCCAGCAATAGGTGCAGATCTTGCAGCGTTCCAGGCCAATGGCCTCAGCTAGCTGATCCAGCGACTGATATTCCAAAGATGAGAAGTGCATCTTTTCGCAAATGGTCTTGCGGAGCTTCTGACCGCGCTCGGTGGAGGTGTCGGTATATTCCTCCAGATGCTCAAAGCCTTCTTCGCCCTCCAGCTCCATGATGACGCTGCGGGCAAGCAGCTCCATATCGGAGGTGGCGCGGGAGAAATTAAGGTATTTGCACCCGAACATGATCGGGGGACAGGCAGAGCGGATATGAACCTCTTTTGCACCGTTTTCGTAGAGGAATTCTACCGTTTCACGAAGCTGGGTGCCGCGGACGATGCTGTCATCCACAAAGAGAAGCTTCTTATCCCGAATCAGGTCGATAACGGGAATCTGCTTCATTTTTGCAACCATATTGCGCTCGCTCTGATTGGGAGGCATAAAGCTGCGGGGCCAGGTCGGTGTATATTTAATGAAGGGACGTGCAAAGGGAATACCGCTTTCGTTGGCATAGCCGATGGCATGGGGCGTACCGGAATCGGGGACACCGCCGACATAGTCGATATCCTGTGCAGCGCCGGTCTCGCGGTCGGCTTTGGCAAGCAGCGTGCCATTGCGATAGCGCATGGTCTCGACATTGACTCCCTCGTAAGAAGAGGTGGGATAGCCGTAATATGTCCACAGGAAGGCACAGATTTTCATTTCCTTTTCGGGTTCGGACAGAACTTCAATGCCATCGGGGCTGATTTCCACGATCTCGCCGGGACCAAGCTCACGAACCGGCTCATAGCCGAGCTTGGTGAAGGCGAAGGGTTCAAAAGCCACGCAGTAGCCGTCTTCATTGCGTCCGATGGACAGAGGCAGTCTGCCGAAACGGTCTCTCGCGGCAATCAGATGGCCGCCCTCTTTCAGAATCAGGATGGTGGCTGTGCCGTCGATGACGTTCTGTGCAAAGCGGATGCCGTCCACAAAGCTGCTCTTCTGGTCGATCATGGCTGCAATCAGCTCATTGGTATTGACCTTGCCGCCGGTCATCACGTCAAAATGACCGCCGCTGAAGGAAAGATACTGATCGATCAGAGTTTTGGCATTATTAATGATACCGATGGTACCGATGGCATACAGGCCGAGATTGGAGTGGACCAGCAGCGGCTGGGGAGCGGTGTCGCTGATGCAGCCGATGGCAGCGGTGCCGCACATCTGGGTAGCGACCTTTTCAAACTTTGTGCGGAAGGGAGAATTTTCGATATTGTGAATTTCCCTCTGTAAGCCAAGAACCGGGTCATAGGCTGCCATGCCGGCACGCCGGGTGCCCAGGTGAGAATGGTAATCTGTTCCGAAGAAAACATCAAGGATGCAGTTTCTTCGGGAAGTTGCGCCAAAAATACCGCCCATGGTTATCCTCCTGTTTATTCGCCGAGTACGCGGCGCATCATTTCGTTGTAAGCGTCCTCAATGCCGCCGAGATCTCTGCGGAAGCGATCCTTATCCAGCTTTTCGCCGGTGGTAGCATCCCAGAAGCGGCAGGTATCGGGGGAGATTTCGTCGGCCAGAACGATGGTGCCGTCATTCAGGCGGCCGAATTCGAGTTTAAAGTCGATCAGACGCACATTCAGGTTCAGGAAATAGGCCTTGAGAATATCATTGACCTTCAGAGCCATGGTGCGGATCGTTTCGATTTCTTCCTTACTGGCCAGCTTGAGAGCCAGTGCATGGGAGGTGTTCAGCAGAGGATCGTGCAGATCGTCGTTCTTATAGGAGAATTCAAAGGTAGGTTCGTCGAAGATGATGCCTTCGGGAACGCCGTAGCGCTTGGCAAAAGAACCGGCAGAGACGTTGCGGATGATGACCTCCAGAGGTACAATGGAGACCTTCTTGACAACGGTCTCACGGTCGCTCAGCTCTTCCACAAAGTGAGTGGGGATGCCCTGTGCTTCCAGAAGCTGCATCAGATAGTTGGACATACGGTTGTTGATGGCGCCCTTACCGGCGATGGTGCCCTTCTTCAGTCCATCGAGTGCAGTGGCATCATCCTTATAGGAGACAATAACAAGCTCAGGGTTTTCGGTGGCATAGACCTTCTTGGCTTTTCCTTCATACAGCTGTTCTAATTTCATGATGACTCTCCTTTATTCTGCATTATATTGCGCTTCTATGGCCTCATTGGCCTCAAGAACCTTTTCACGTCCTTCAGCTCTTGCTGCATCCAGCTTTTCCGCAATAGCGGGATCGCTGACGGCAAGAATCTGCAAGGATAACAAAGCGGCATTAACGGCACCATCTATAGCAACAGTGGCCACCGGGATTCCGGAGGGCATCTGCACTGTGGATAGAAGTGCGTCAATACCGTCTAATTTCTTTGATGCAATAGGGATACCGATCACGGGTAGAGTTGTTCTTGCAGCGATGGCGCCGGCAAGATGGGCGGCCATACCGGCAGCGGCAATGATCGCGCCAAAGCCTGCATTTCGGGCATTTGAGGCAAACTCCGCAGCCTCGTCAGGGGTACGGTGCGCAGACATGATGTGCACCTCGAACGGCACTTCATACTGCTTGAGTGTGGAAATCGCCTTCTCCACGATGGGTGAATCACTGGCGCTTCCCATAATAATGGCAACTTTTTTCATAGTAAATCCTCCCTACAAAGTAAAAAAAGGACACTCCGACCCTAAGCCGGAATGCCCAGACGGTCGGCATCTGAAAAATCAGTCGTAGCCTCTGCTCCCTTGTGGTGATCCACGGTTCCGTCAGTTACAGAAGCTTTTCCAAAGCTAGTATACCACGGGAAGCAACTCTTGCCAATATCGCAGAATAGAGAATTATCCTGAGATTTCCATCAGGTTTTTGACGGAATTGACAACATATCTAGTTTAATTTCGTGCAAGAACTACAAAATATTGTGTTGAATCTCTGGCTTTTTACCAACTCCTTACAAGAATTACAAAACCGCAATTCCTACCCTTGACTTTGTATTTTCCGTATGATAAATTGAAACAAATACTTAGAAGCCTACGGGGCAGAAAGGAGTATCCATGGATCTGGTTTTCAGAAATGGTCTGGTCTATCGAAAAGGAAAGCTGATCTCGGAAGATATCCGTGTTTCCCATGGTGTTTGTGTTTCTCCCGCTGAAAAGACTTCTGCGGAAGAATTGTTTTTTGATTGCAGTGGTCTTGTCTTGTTTCCCGGTTTCGCTGATGTACATGTGCATTTGCGTGAGCCGGGATTTTTGTATAAAGAGACCATAGCTACCGGCTCCCGGGCGGCTGCCAGAGGGGGCTACACAACCGTCTGCGCTATGCCGAATCTCTCTCCTGCGCCGGATACCCTTGCCAATTTGCAGCCGCAAAGAGCTTCCATTGAGCAAACCGCCTGTGTGCGGGTGATTCCTTACGGTACCATTACCATGGAGCGAAAGGGAGAGCGTCTTTCTGATATGGCAGCGCTTGCGCCGTATGTTGCAGGCTTCTCTGATGACGGCAGCGGCGTGCAGGATGATACCATGATGGAGCGTGCGATGCTTGAAGCAAAGCGTCTTGGAAAGGTGATTGCCGCCCATTGTGAGGACAATCGGCTCCTTCGCGGCGGCTATATCCATGATGGCGTTTATGCACATACGCACGGACACAGAGGAATTTGCAGCGAATCCGAATGGGGACAGATTGCCCGTGATCTGAAGCTCGTGAAAAAAACCGGCTGCAAATACCATGTGTGCCATATTTCCACAAAGGAAAGTGTTGCGCTCATTCGCAAGGCAAAAGCGGAAGGGCTGGATGTTACCTGTGAGACAGGCCCCCATTATCTTTTTTTAGATGAGAACGATCTACAGGAGGATGGCCGCTTCAAAATGAATCCACCGCTGCGCTCTGCGGATGACCGAAAGGCGCTTGTGGAGGGTCTGATCGACGGCACCATTGATATGATCGCCACCGATCATGCGCCCCATTCCAAAGAGGAAAAGAGCCGCGGTTTGGAAGGCTCTGCTATGGGCGTTGTCGGTTTGGAGACGGCATTTGCCGCATTATATACCGGTCTGGTCAAGCCCGGAATCTTGAGCTTAGAGCGGCTTGTCGAGCTGCTGCATGATGCACCCGGCAGGCGCTTTGGCTTCAACGGCGGACTGGAGCCCGGTCAAAGGGCGGATTTTACGGTATTTGACCTGAATGCAGCCTACAGAGTTGACCCGGATGAGTTTGTTTCCATGGGAAAGAGTACCCCGTTTGCCGGAATGGAGGTCTTCGGCCGCTGCCGCATGACGGTGGCCGGCGGCAGGATCGCCTGGACAGACGGAACATTGGAGGAAAACAGATGAAAAAAAGTATGTTTACCCTGACGGCAAACAATGCCATTGCCCCGGGTGTCTATGAAATGACCCTTTCGGGCGATACCGAAGCGATAACCGCCCCCGGCCAGTTTGTGCAGATCGCCGTGCCCGGTTTTTATTTGCGCAGACCCATTTCAGTCTGCAATGTGGAAGCAGGCAGTCTGACCATCATTTATAAGGTCGTGGGAAGCGGCACAGAGACCATGTCCAAAATGGAGAACGGCGAACAGCTGGAGCTTCTGACCGGCCTCGGAAACGGCTATGATATTTCCCTGTGCGGTGCCAGACCTTTGCTGATCGGCGGCGGCGCTGGTGTTCCGCCGATGTATCAGCTGGCAAAGGAACTGATCGCCAATGGTGCAGAGGTCAGCGTAATACTTGGCTTTAACAAAAAAGAAGAGGTCTTTTATGAAGAAAACTTCAAGGCGCTGGGTGCAAAGACCTTTGTCACCACAGTAGACGGCTCTTACGGCATCCGCGGCTTTGTCACCGATGCCATGGATCTGGATTACAGCTATGTATGCGCCTGCGGCCCGGAGCCGATGCTCCGCGCTGTGTATAACCGATCTGTGACCTCCGGCGCATTCAGCTTTGAAGAGCGCATGGGCTGCGGCTTCGGCGCCTGCATGGGCTGCAGCTGCAAGACGAAGTATGGCAATAAGCGCATCTGCAAGGATGGCCCGGTACTGCAAAAGGAGGAAATCATATGGTAAATACCCGTGTTCGCCTTTGCGGCATTGAGATGGATAATCCTCTCATTCCCGCCAGCGGTACCTTCGGCTACGGCTATGAATTTGCCGAGCTGTATGATATCAACTGTCTTGGAACCTTTTCCTTTAAGGGCACCACAAGCCAGCCTCGCTTTGGCAATCCCACGCCCCGCATTGCAGAATGCCCCGGCGGAATGCTCAATGCCGTGGGTCTGCAAAATCCCGGGGTAGAGGCGGTCATTTCTCAGGAGCTTCCCAAGCTGTCAAAAGTTTTCCACAAGCCGGTCATGGCCAATGTCTGCGGTTTTTCCGTGGAAGAATTTGCTGAGGTTTGCCAGAAGCTGGACAGTCAGAGCCAGATCGGCTGGCTGGAGGTCAACATCAGCTGCCCCAATGTGCACGGCGGCGGCATGAGCTTCGGAACCGATCCCCAAATGGCGGCGAAGGTCACACGCGCCGTCAAGCAGGTGACAACAAAGCCTGTTATCATGAAATTATCCCCGAATGTTACCAGTATTGCGGAAATCGCAAAGGCCTGCGAGGGTGAGGGCGCCGACGGCATCAGCCTCATCAACACGCTTCTGGGTATGCGCATCCATCTGGGAAAGCGCAAGCCCCTTCTTGCCAACGAAACCGGCGGCCTGTCCGGCAGTGCGGTTCTGCCGATTGCGGTTCGCATGGTATATCAGGTTTACAACGCGGTCAAGCTGCCGATCATCGGCATGGGCGGCGTGAGCAGTGCCGAGGATGTTCTGGAGCTGATGCTGGCAGGTGCTACCGCAGTTGAGGTAGGCGCTGCCAATCTGGTCGATCCCTGGGCCTGCCAGAGGATCATCGGCGATCTTCCCGCTGTCATGGAAAAATACCGTATCAATGATATAAATGAAATTATAGGAGGCGCACACGGATGAGTAAGGATGTCATTATTGCCTGTGATTTTGCAGGAAAAGAGGAAACACTGGCTTTTTTGGACAAGTTTCAGGAAGAAAAGCCCTTTGTAAAAATCGGCATGGAGCTGTTTTATGCTGCCGGACCTGCCATTGTTGAAGAAATCAAGAAGAGAGGCCACAAGATTTTCCTTGATCTGAAGCTTCACGATATTCCCAATACCGTTAAGAAGACCATGGCTGTCCTGTCCAAGCTGGATGCTGACATTGTTAACCTTCATGCAGCCGGTACCATCCCCATGATGGAAGCCGCTCTGGAAGGTCTGCGCCGCCCGGACGGCACAAGACCCCTGCTCATCGCTGTGACCCAGCTGACCTCTACCAACGAGGAGCGGCTCCATGAGGAGCTCTGGATCGACCGCGGCATGGAAGAAACCGTCATGCATTATGCTAAGAATGCCAAAAAAGCAGGCCTTGACGGTGTCGTTTGCTCTCCTCTGGAGGCAGGCGCTGTGCATGAAGCCTGCGGCAGTGAATTCCTGACCGTTACTCCCGGCATCCGCTTTAAGGAAAACGCCGTAGGGGATCAGGCCAGAGTGATGACGCCCTTTGATGCAAGAAGAATCGGCTCTGACTATATCGTTGTGGGCCGTCCGATTACCGCAGCCGCCGATCCGGTGGCCGCATACCGCCGTTGTGTTGCACAGTTTGTGAAAGGAGTAGAAGCATGAAAACCCTGATTGCAAAAGATCTTCTCAGCATTCGCGCCGTATTTTTCCGCCCGGAGGAGCCCTTCATCTGGGCAAGCGGCATCAAAAGCCCGGTTTACTGCGACAATCGCCTGACCCTATCTGACGTCAAGGTTCGCACCGATGTTGAAGAAGGTCTGGCCACCCTGATTCGCGAGAACTATCCCGAAGCAGAAGTCCTGATGGGTACCAGCACGGCCGGTATCGCCCACGCTGCCATTACCGGACATCTTCTGGGTCTGCCCATGGGCTATGTCCGTTCCGGTGCAAAGGATCATGGCAGAAAGAACCAGATCGAAGGCAAGCTCCTGCCCGGTCAGAAGGTCGTAGTTGTCGAAGACCTGATTTCCACAGGCGGCAGCGTTCTTGAGGTCGTGGACATTCTCCGCGCCGCAGGTGCTGAGGTTCTGGGCATTGTGAGTATTTTCACCTACGGTATGCAGAAGGGTCTCGACCGCATGGCTGCTGCTGATGTGAAGAATATCTCTCTTACGGATTTTGATACGATCGCCGTGACAGCCGCTGAGGAAGGCTACATTCAGCCCTCTGATGTGGAACGGCTGATCGCATTCCGGAATAATCCTTCCGATGAAAGCTGGATCGGAAAGGGGCGCTGAGCATGAAGCATCTGATTGACATCATGGAGCTGTCCACGGAGGAGCTTCAGGAGCTGATCGACATTGCGCAGGACATCATTGCTGACCCGGAAAAATATGCCCACAGCTGTGCGGGTAAAAAGCTTGCCACCTTGTTCTTCGAGCCCTCCACCCGTACCAGACTGAGCTTTGAGGCCGCCATGTATGAGCTGGGCGGTCAGGTGCTCGGCTTCTCCGAGGCGTCCAGCAGCTCTGCGGCAAAGGGCGAGAGTGTATCCGATACAGTCCATACCGTCAGCTGCTATGCCGACATCATTGCCATGCGTCACCCCAAGGAGGGTGCCCCGTTGGTAGCCTGCCGCAAGGACTGGGTGCCTATTATCAATGCCGGTGACGGCGGTCACTATCATCCCACCCAGACCCTTGCTGATCTTCTGACCATTCACCGTGAAAAGGGAACCTTTGAAAATCTGACCATCGGTCTGTGCGGTGACCTGAAATTCGGCAGAACGGTGCATTCTCTGGTCAGTGCCATGTCCAGATATGCAGGCGTCAGCTTTGTTTTCATCTCTCCTGAGGAGCTGCAGGTTCCCGACTATATCAAGACCGATGTTCTTGAGCCGAAGGGAATTGCATATCAGGAGGTCAGAAGTCTGGAAAAGGCCATGCCGCAGCTGGACATTCTCTATATGACCAGAGTCCAGCGCGAGCGCTTCTTCAACGAAGAGGATTATGTCCGCCTGAAAGACACCTACATTCTCACCCCGGACAAGCTGAATCATGCGAAGGATTCTCTGAGCATCCTTCACCCGCTGCCCAGAGTGAACGAAATCTCCGTTGCAGTGGATGATGACCCCAGAGCCTGCTACTTCAAGCAGGTGCTTAACGGCAAGTATATGCGCATGGCGCTGATTCTGAAGCTTTTGGAGGTAAAGGTATGATCATCGGTCAAATTAAAGATGGCATCGTGATGGATCACATCACCGCAGGCCGCGGCATGGAAATCTATGAGATTCTCAAGCTCCATGAGCTGAACTGCACGGTCGCCATGATCGAAAATGCAGATAGCGTGAAAATGGGGAAGAAGGACATCATCAAAATCGGTGAGGTCATTGATATCAATCTGGATATTCTGGGCTACATTGATCCCGGTATCACCGTCAATATCATTGAGGATGGCAAGCTTGCCAAGCGCGAGCATCTGAGACTGCCCGATCGGATTCGCGGCGTCATCCATTGCAAGAACCCCCGCTGCATTACCTCCACCGAGCAGGAGCTTCCCCATGAATTCCGCCTGACCGATCCCGTGAAGAAGGTCTACCGCTGCATTTACTGCGAAAACGAAGCTCCCCGCAGCATTGAATAAGCTGCAAGACAAATACGAGCTCATTATTTATGGGTCGCCCGAAGCAGAAAGGGCGACCCATTTTTTATACATTATTTGTCGAAGGACGGATTCATGCAGTATACGTTTTTCTGATTCAGCTTTTCCCGCAGCTTCTCTATGGCCTCGCCGAAGCGCTGGAAGTGTACGACCTCCCGTTCACGCAGGAACTTGATGACGTCATTGACATCCGGATCATCAGACAGGCGCAGAATATTGTCATAGGTCACTCTGGCCTTCTGCTCGGCGGCAAGATCCTCGGTCAGATCGGCCAGGGCATCACCCTTGACCTCCATGGAGGCGGCAGTCCACGGGAAACCGGAGGCGGCGGTGGGGTAGACCCCAACCGTATGATCCACAAAGTAGGGGGCAAAGCTGCTGTCCTTAATCTGGGAGTCCTTCAGATTGCGGGTCAGCTGATGCACAATACTTCCGATCATCTCCAGATGGGAAAGCTCCTCCGTGCCGATGTCCGTCAAAAGTGCTTTCTGCTCTGCATAGGGCATGGAGAACCGCTGGGAGAGATAGCGCAGGGAAGCGCCCAGCCCTCCATCGGGGCCGCCGTATTGGCTGATAATGATGGAAGCCAGCTTGGGATTCGGGTGGTCGATCTTAATCGGGTATTGTAAGGATTTCTTATAAATAAACATCGCTTATACCTCCCCGTTTTCCCGGTATTCCCAGGGCCAGGGATCGCCTGACCAGACGTATTTCCCATTTTTGATCGCATCGTACATGGTGAGAGGGCCGTATTGCTTCTCATATTTTGCTTTTCCCGACTCATAGAGCTGGATATAGGATTGCAGAAGCTCGGCGGCCTCCATATCATTCGGGTGCGTGTCCAGATACAGCGACAACTCGGTAATGGCAAAATTCAGCGCCATCAGCTCGTTTTTCGGCGTATCTGATTTCTCCTTGGTGTTGACCATGCCCATGAAGGGAAGATCAAGTCCGGGAAACAGCGTCCCGCGAATGAGCCCTTTCTTGGCAGTATATTTTTTTGCATTCGGGGATTGGAAGGGGACAAAGGGATTAGCCAGCGGCGCAAGCTGGGGCAAATAGCCCATCATATCGGATGGGGCAATATTATTGTCCAATTTGGGTACCTCCTTGGCATATTTTGGAGCATTGGCTCAGAACATCTTATGAAGGAAAGAAGCAATAGGTTCTCAGGTATAGGCAGGGGAGAGAGGGCATAGAGTATCCCGAGGTGTTGTCCATGGAAGCTTTGAAGAGAAACGGATATTATTATTTTCTGGTCATTGTATGCTTTACGATTGCGGCGCTGGCTGTCGCAGGTGTTTCCCGGCAGGCAGCGCCGGTCTATGGGGATGGAAACGGCTGTCTGGTCGTCATTGACCCCGGACACGGCGGGGAGGATGGCGGTGCGGTTTCTATCACCGGTGTGCAGGAAAAGGACGTAAATCTGGAAATATCTTTAAGAGTAAGGGAGCTATTGCACCTTTGCGGCATCCAGACTATGATGACAAGGGAGGACGATTCTGCCATCTATGATGAAGGCTGTTCAAGCATTGCCCAGAAAAAAGCATCGGATCTGAAAAATCGGGCAAAGATGCTCAATGAGCTTCCCGGTGCCATTTTGTTGTCCATTCATCAGAATCAGTTTCCGGAGGAGAAATATTCCGGTGCACAGGTTTTCTATAATGCAGCCCCGGAAAGTGAAACGCTTGCAAAGCAAATTCAGGAGGCACTGCGCTGCGGACTTGATGCAGCCAATCAGCGGCAGTGTAAGCTGTCCAGCGGTGTCTATCTGATGGAGCACATTCATAATCCGGGTGTTTTAGTTGAATGCGGCTTTTTATCCAATCGGAAGGAAGAAGCCTTGCTTCGAACGGAGGCGTATCAAAAGAAGCTCATCTGCGCCGTGTGTGCCGGACTTCTGCGCAGCTTAACGGAAGAAGCATCGGTGTAAATAAAATCAGAAAGAGAAGCATATCTTTTTCTGATTTTCTGTGGTATAATACAAAAAAAGCTTTTGGGAGCGGCCTATGAAAAAGACAAAAATTACATATTACTGCACCGAATGCGGCAATGAGACCCCCCAATGGTACGGAAAATGCCCCGCCTGCGGCGCATGGGGGACGGTAGAAGAGCATAAAGAGGCAGCAAAGAGCGTGAACACCCATGTAGCATCAAGCTCTGCGCCCAAGAAACTTTGCGATGTCGATGGGGGAGATGAGATTCGCTTCACCACCGGCATGGGAGAGCTTGACCGTGTCCTCGGCGGCGGCGCTGTACTCGGCTCACTGGTGCTGATCAGCGGTGAACCGGGTATCGGAAAATCAACTTTATTGCTGCAAATCTGTGAAGAATTATGCAGATTCCGTTCTGTTTTGTATATTTCCGGAGAAGAAAGTGAAAAGCAGCTCAAAATGCGTGCCAACCGTCTGGGTGTTCATGCCGACAAGCTGTCCGTCTTATCTGAGGCAAATCTGTCGCAGGTGATCGAGGCTGCAAAACTGGAAAAGCCCGATGTTCTGATCGTAGACTCTATCCAGACCATCTATCTGGAAAACGGAACCTCCGCGCCCGGAAGTATTTCACAGGTGAAGGAATGCACGCTGGCGCTGATGCAGCTGAGTAAATCCACAGGAATTACCGTCTTCGTTGTCGGACATGTGAACAAAGAGGGCGCCATTGCAGGGCCGAAGGTCTTAGAGCATATGGTGGACTGCGTGCTTTACTTTGAAGGGGATAAGCACAGCAGTTACCGGCTCCTTCGTGCGGCGAAGAACCGATTTGGCTCCACCAATGAAATTGGCGTCTTTGAAATGGTGGACACAGGATTGAAAGAGGTACCAAATCCATCCCAAACCCTGTTATCAGGCAGACCTTTGGGTGCGGCAGGTACCTGCGTGGCCTGCGCGATGGAGGGAACCCGACCGATTCTGGCAGAGGTGCAGGCACTTGTGACCAGAAGTGCATTTCAGGTCCCGAGAAGAACGATCAATGGATTTGATTATAATCGAGCCAATCTTCTGATTGCGGTTGCGGAAAAGCGCGGCGGCGTGAAGCTGGGAATGTGCGATGCTTATATCAATGTCATCGGCGGACTGTATCTGGAAGAACCGGCTGCCGATCTGCCTGTGATGCTTGCCATCATGTCCAGCCATATGGATCAGCCGATCCGTCCGGGTCTGTGCGCCATCGGCGAAGTCGGCCTGACCGGGGAAGTGCGTGCTGTGAATAACCTGAGCGGAAGAATTCAGGAGCTGCACCGTCTCGGTTTTACAGAGTGCATCATTCCAAAGCGCGGCGCTGCCGGAATCATCCCGCCGGAGGGCATAAAGCTTATTGCAGTCAAGAACATCCGGGAAGCCATGGAAGCTGCTATGTAAAGAATAGGGAAGCCGTCCTGCATAACCACAGGGCGGCTTTGTCTTTTTTTCAACAGGCGATAAATTATCATGCCCAACGCAACAAAATAAAAATTTTGTTGCGTTGGGAGCTTGCTTATGCTATAATAGAGGCAGATAAAGTGCGTCTGTAGCTTTTTATGACTGCTGCGCACATTTTGAGGTGAACGATCATGCAATTTGAACGGGACTGCCCACAGGTGCTTCGTGAATTCTTATCTTACCATGAAAACATCAAAGCCCAATCAAAAAAAACCATTGCCGAATACTATCTTGACCTTCGGATGTTCCTGCGCTTCATTGTGCTCATTAAAAATGATATGCCGTATGATACGCCGCTTGATACGATCTCCATCCGCAATGTTGATCTTCAGCTGCTTTCTCAGGTCACTGTGAATGACATTTATGATTTTCTGTCGTATCTTGCCAATGACCGGATCAAGCATCCGGATTCACAGAGCGCGGAAGCCGGTATCGGCTCCAGTGCCCGTGCCAGAAAATTATCGGCGATCAAATCCTTTTTCAAATACTTAACCGTCCGAACAAAGCAGCTTGCTGAGAATCCGGCAAAGGATTTAGAATATCCGAAGCTTCGGAAATCCCTGCCCCGGTATTTGACATTGGAACAGTCCAGGAAATTATTGGAAGCTGTTCAGGGCGTCAATGCCGAGCGGGATTTTGCCATTTTGATGATTTTTCTCAGCTGCGGTATCCGCATCAGTGAGCTTGTGGGGCTGAACCTCTCGGATGTGTATGATGATCGCATTCGCGTGGTCGGTAAAGGCAATAAAGAGCGTGTTGTCTATCTGGGAGCCGCCTGTAAAAACGCGCTGGATGCTTATATGCCCATACGCCAGAAGCAGGCGCTGACGGACAACCGTGCCCTGTTTGGCAGCCGGGATCATAACCGCATCAGCGTTTCTGCGGTTCATCGGCTGATTAAAAAGCATTTGCTTGCCGCAGGCCTTGATGAAAGTCAGTTTTCCGCCCATAAGCTTCGCCATACTGCCGCAACCATGATGCTCTCCGGTGGTGTCGATTTGAAAACCGTGCAGGAGGTTCTTGGTCACGAAAATCTGAACACCACCCAAATCTATACCCATATTGAAAGCACCGAATTGAAAATCGCAGCGCAGGCCAATCCGATTTCACATCTGGATATTCAGAAATAAAAACAACCGGGAAAACGGTAAAAATCCGATTTTCCCGGTTGTTTTTTAACATTCAATTTCACTTATTGGCACTGCTTCAAAGCCCTGCTTGGTCATGAATGCAACCTCCCGGAAGCCGCAGCTTTGCACAAGCGCGAATGCGCGGTCAAAGGCATAGCCAACCGCACCGGAAAAATGCGCATCAGAGCTGAAGCACACCTTCCCCCCAAGCTCTCTGAGTAGATTCAGAAGCTTTTCAGCAGGATATGGCACCGTGCGATACTTTCTTGAAATAGCGCCGGTATTCACCTCAAAGACCTTCCCTGCCCTGACAAGCATTTCCATGGCATCGGCAGCTGCCTGCAAATAGACTTTTGATTGGGAATCATATATCGGTCTGATTTCATTGAATTTTGTCACCAGATCAAAATGACCGATCACATCAACCTCCGGGTTATCGGCAAGCTGTGCATACTGCGAAAAATAATGCTTTGCAGCTGCATCGCTGTCCCCTGCAAAATATTTGCTGATTCCTGCTTCGGCGATATCTATGGTATTGTCGGCATCGAAGCTGCCCTCCGATGTGATCGTCGCATGGATCGAACCAATGACATAATCAAAGTCAGATAAATCCAAATTTGACCGGGAATCATACTCAATTGCACGAAAAACAGTGATCTTGTCGCGGTAAGCCTCCTGTAATTCTGCAACATTTTGCAGATATGCGGGAAGCTGTTCCTCGCTGATCGTCCAGCCCGGCTCTGAGGCGATGGGACTGTGCCCGCTCAAGCCGATGGCGGAAAGACCGCGTTCCATGGCAGCGTGGATCATCTGCTCTAAGCTCGCGGTTCCGTCGTCATAGAGGCTATGCGTATGAAGATCCTGCAATCTCATTTGACCATCTTCTCCTGCTTGACCTTGTGGTCGATTACATGGCGTCCGGCCATTTCTTTTTTGATGTCATCGAGCGTGATGCCCATCTCCAGCATGAGTACCATGGTATGATACATCAGATCGCCGATTTCGTAGATGGTATTGGCCTTGTCCTCATCCTTCGCGGAGATGATGACCTCGGTGCACTCCTCGCCCACCTTCTTGAGGATCTTATCAAGACCCTTGGAGAAAAGATAAGAGGTGTAGGAGCCTTCCTGCGGGTTGGCTTTTCTGCCGGCGAGCATTTCCATCAGAGCTTCATACTGAAATCCGGGAATGGCTTCGCCCTGATAGATGCCCTCATTGAAGCAGGAATCGGTACCCTTATGGCAGGCGGGACCGTCCTTGCGGACTTCTACTACCAGTGCATCCCGGTCGCAGTCTGCGGTGATGGAAACGATATGCTGATAATTGCCGGAGGTCTCCCCTTTCAGCCAAAGCTCCTGTCTGCTGCGGCTCCAGAAGCAGGTCAATCCCTTCTCCATGGAGATTTGCAGGCTTTCACGGTTCATATAAGCCAAAGTCAGAACTTTTTTTGTCTCAGTATCCACCACAATGGCGGGAATCAGACCTTTTTCGTCAAATTTTATGGTATTAATATCAAACATTTGATTTACCTCCTGACATGAATGCCGTTATCGGCAAGGTAGTCTTTTAAATCAGAAATAGAGATTTCGCCAAAGTGGAAGATGGAAGCAGCCAGACCTGCATCTACCTTGGGAAGCGTCTTAAACAGGGTGACAAAATGCTCCATATTGCCTGCCCCGCCGGAGGCGATCACAGGCACATCGACAAGCGCACAGACGGCATCAAGCATCTCAAGATCAAAGCCCTGCTTCACGCCGTCGGTGTCGATGGAATTGAGCACAATTTCACCTGCGCCGTGGTCAACGCCCCATTTGATCCATTCCAGAGCATCCCGGCCGGTATCTTCTCTGCCGCCCTTGGAAAAGACGCGGAACTGCCCGTCCACGCGCTTCACATCCGCGGAAAGGACAACGCATTGACTGCCGTAACGAAGCGCAGCCTGCTCTATGAGGTCGGGATTTCGCAGAGCACCGGAATTTACGCTGACCTTATCCGCACCGCATTTGAGCACGCGGTCAAAGTCATCAAGCGTATTGATGCCGCCGCCGACCGTAAGCGGGATAAAAATCGTGGAGGCCGTGCGCGTCAGAATATCGGTAAACAGGGCGCGTCCTTCGGCGGAAGCGGTGATATCATAAAACACCAGCTCATCTGCACCGGCCTTGGAATAGAAGCTTGCCAGCTTCACAGGGTCTGAGACATCGTTCAGCCCGAGAAAATTGACGCCCTTGACCACTCTGCCGTCTCTGACGTCCAGGCAGGGAATGATTCGTTTTGTAATCATTTTGCCGCCTCCAATGCTGCGCGAAGGTCAATCGCGCCGGTATAGTAAGCCTTTCCTACAATGGCTCCGTAAAGCCCCATGGAGGAGAGCGCCTGAATATCTGCAAGCGTAGAAACACCGCCGGAGGCAACAAGGGAGATAGAATAATCCCGGCTGAGTGCTTCATAAAGGCCGCGATTGGTGCCCTGCATTGCGCCGTCGCGGGAGATATCGGTACAGATCACGGTCTGTACGCCAATGTCCTGCAATTTGGCAAAGAACGCCTCACAGCGCATGTCGCTGATCTCTGTCCAGCCGCGAATGGCTACATAGCCGTCTCTGCAATCCACACCTACCGCAATGGCGCTGCCGTACTGCTCAACCATGCGGCACAGGAAGGGCCAGTCGGTCAGAGCAGCCGTGCCGAGAATGACACGGTTGACACCGGCTGCAATATATCGCGCAACGGTTTCTTCATTTCGGATGCCGCCGCCGATCTCCACCTGCAGGCCGGTGGCGACAACACCGGCAACCACATCAAAATTGGGTGTGGTTCCGTTCTTTGCGCCTTCCAGATCGACCATATGAATCCACTTCGCCCCGGCGGCCTTAAAGTCATCCGCCACGGACAGGGGGTTTTCGCTGTAGACCGTCATCTTCTGATAGTCTCCCTGATAGAGACGGACGGCCTTTTTATCGTATAAATCAATTGCCGGTAAAAGAATCATAGTTTAACCTCACAGCTCACAGAAGGCACGAAGAATATTCAGTCCCACTTCCCCACTCTTTTCCGGATGGAACTGGCAGCCCATGACATTGCCTTTCGCCGCAGCAGCGGTAAGCTCTGCGCCATACTCGCAGGAGGCGACCAGACTGTCGCCGCAATCCGTGGCAAAGTAGCTGTGGACAAAGTAGACGAAGTCCCCTTCTGCCGTATTTTTAAACAGCGGATGCTCTTTGTGGAAATGCAGGCTGTTCCAGCCGATTTGCGGAACCTTCAATTCCTGAGGAATGCAGGGCCGCATATCTATTACCTTTCCGGGCAGCAGCCCCAGACCTTCATATTCGCCAAATTCATAGCTTTTTTCAAACAGCAGCTGCATTCCCAGGCAAATGCCCAGCAGCGGTGTTCCCTTCCCTGCCGCCTGCATGACCACTTCACCAAGGCCTGTTTCGCGCAGCTTGGCAGCAGCATCGGCAAAAGCACCAACACCGGGCAGAAGGACTTTATCTGCGCCTGCAATGAACCTCGGATCACTGCTGACCTGTGCCTCTGCACCGATCATGGCAAAGGAGCTTTTCAGGGAAAACAGGTTTCCAACGCCGTAATCAACGATAGCAATCATGACAGAACTCCTTTGGTGGAGGGAATTTCATCCCGATAGGCATCATCAATTCTGACAGCTGCGCACAGCGCTCTGCCCATGGCCTTAAACATCGCCTCAATGATGTGATGGGTATTCTCTCCGGCGAGCATCTGGAAATGGAGCGAGAGCTCGGCCTTTCTGGTAAAGCCCAGAAGGAATTCCTGCACCAGCTCGGTATCAAAGGTGCCGACCTTCTGCGTGGGCAGGAGCACCTGATTTCTCAGGCAGGCGCGGCCGGAAATGTCCGTGGCGCACAGGATCAGTGCTTCATCCATAGGCAGCAGCATACTGCCATAGCGGGTGATGCCGCGTTTATCGCCCAGTGCCTGTGCAAAGGCCTGACCCAGAACGATTCCGATGTCCTCCACGCTGTGGTGATCATCTACATAGGTGTCTCCCTTGCAGGAAACCTTCAGGTCAAAGCGGCCATGCCGGGCAAAGAGCGTCAGCATATGATCCAGAAAGCCGACGCCGGTATTGATCTCACTCTTCCCGGTGCCGTCCAGATTGAGTGTAAGAGAGATATCGGTTTCCTTAGTGGTTCTTTGGATAGAAGCCTCACGCATCGTTCAAACCTTCTTTCTCAAGAATTTCACTGGTTTTGTTCAGGAAAAACTCCATTTGCTCCCGTGTACCGATAGAAATGCGAAGATAGTCTTGAATCGCTTCCTTTGTAAAGTGGCGTACCAGAACGCCCTGCTGCTTCAGCTTTTCATAAAGCGTTCCGCCGGGCATTTTGGGTGTGGTGGCAAAAATGAAGTTGGCACTGGAAGGGAGAACGGTAAAGCCCATTTCTTCCAGTTTTTCAACAGTATAGGCGCGATTTTCCATGATGGTCTGGCAGTTGGCAAGATAATAGCCATTATCTTCAACCGCCGCAACACCTGCGGCCTGCGCCATGCGGTTGACATTATAGGGATTGGTAGAATATTTGATGGTGTTGATATCTGCCAGCAGCGCCGCATTGCCATAGCCGAAGCCCAGTCTTGCACCGGCAAGGCTGTGAGACTTGGAGCAGGTGTGCGCTACCAGAAGATTGTCATACTTCTGAATCAGATCGAGACAGCTTTCACCGCCAAAGGCAATATAGGCTTCATCAACGATCACAACATTATCAGGATTCGTGCGGATGATCTCTTCGATCTGCCATTTGGGAATCGCAATGCCGGTAGGCGCATTGGGATTGGCAATCACGATCGTCTCGTGAAGGCCGCAGTAATCGCGGTAGTCCAAGGTGAAATCCTCTTTGAGCGGGATGATATGAGAAGGAACGTGGTTGAAATCCGCAAAAACAGGATAGCAGCCATAGGTAATATCCGCATAGGCTAGCGGATGCTGTTCATCGCAGAAGGCCATAATGGCAAAATTGAGAATCTCATCCGAACCGTTGACGGGAAGCACATTCTCAGGTTCGATGCCGTAAAGACCCGCGACTGCCTTGCACAGCGCATTGCAGGTGGGATCGCAATAGAGATTTGCCGTAGAGCCTGCTGCCCGAATGGCCTCGATCACGGCCGGAGATGGCGGGAAGGGAGATTCATTGGTGTTGAGCTTCACATATTGCTGATCCTGCGGCTGCTCACCGGGGACATAGGGCGTTAAATCAAAGAATTTGGGGGTTAGAAAGCGGCTCATGATTATTCTCCCTTCGAAAAACGGCTCAGAGCACTTCTGGCATGCGCCTCCAGCCCTTCTGCTCTTGCAAAGGTGGCAACCTGATCTGCAACGCAGCGAAGAGCATCCGGCGTAAAATAGCTGAACTGGGTCTTCTTGATAAAATCATCCACGGAAAGCGGACTGGAAAAACGAGCCGTTCCGCTGGTAGGCAGGGTATGATTGGGACCTGCCAGATAATCGCCCAGTGCCTCGGGGCAGTATTTGCCGAGGAAGACGGAACCGGCATTGGTGATACGCTCCAAATACGGCATGGGATCTTCTACACAGATTTCCAGGTGCTCAGGAGCCAGCTGATTGGAGGCGTCAATGGCGCTGAGCAAATCCCTGGTAACGATAATTCTGCCGTTATTCTCAATGGAGGCTCTGGCAATTTCCTCTCTGGGAAGCAGGCAAAGCTGGCGCTCGCCCTCGTCAGAGACCTTCTGCGCAAGCTCCATGCTGTCGGTAACCAGCACAGCACTGGACATCTTGTCGTGCTCAGCCTGACTCAGGAGGTCTGCCGCTACGCAGACAGGGTCACAGGTATTGTCTGCAATGACGAGAATTTCGCTGGGGCCTGCGATCATATCAATATTGACCTTTCCGAAGACCTGCCGCTTGGCTTCTGCAACAAAGGCATTGCCGGGGCCGACGATTTTATCGACCTTGGGAATAGACTCGGTGCCGTAGGCCAGTGCGCCAACAGCTTGCGCGCCGCCGACCTTGAAGATACGGTCCACACCGGCCAGCTTGGCTGCTGCCAGAATGGGAGCTGCCACCTTGCCATCGCGGGATGGCGGCGTCGTGATCACGATTTCACTGCATCCGGCAATCTTTGCGGGTGTTGCCAGCATCAGAACGGTGGAAGGATAAGCCGCCGTGCCGCCGGGAATGTACAGGCCGACCTTTTCAATCGGCGTAATCTTCTGCCCCATGAGCACGCCGTCTTCACGCCGGATGGTGAAGCCCTCACGCACCTGATGCAGGTGGTATTCCCGAATATTCTTTTCTGCCAGCTCCATAGCAGACAGAAGCTCATCGGAAACAGAAGCCATAGCTTCATCAATTTCCTCTTTCGTTACCTCAAGAGAGCTTAGCTTAACATGGTCAAAGCGTTCACAGTATTCAAAAAGTGCTTCATCTCCGCGGCTGGCAACCTGAGAAAGAATCTCGGCAACCGGCTGCTCCACATGGTATTGCTCCATGGCGCGCATAAAGAGCGCATTGCTGTCTAAAGAATCATAGGAAATGATGTTCATTACTTTTCCTCCTGCGAAATCGCCGCTTCCATACGCGAACACATGGTACGGATCTCCTCAAATTTGAATTTATAATTTGCCTTGTTGGCAATCAGGCGGGCGCTGATCGGAACGATGGTTTCCAGCGGTGCCAGGCCGTTTTCCAGAAGCGTCTTGCCGGTCTCCACGATATCCACGATGACATCGGACAGATCCAGAATCGGCGCCAGCTCGATGGAGCCGTTGAGCTTGATGATGTCGATCTGACGGCTTCTGGCGCTGTAATAGCGGCGGGCAATGTTGGGGAACTTGGTGGCAACACGAAGCGTGCGGGAGGGATCCATGCGGAAATCCTTCGGACCTGCAACGCACATGCGGCATTTTCCCAAATTTAAATCAAGAAGCTCATAAACATCCGGGGCATACTCAAGCAGAATATCTTTGCCTGCTACGCCGATATCGGCAGCGCCTCTCTCTACATAAATGGCTACATCCGATGGCTTGACCCAGAAGTAGCAGACACCGGTTTCGGGATTGGTGAAAGTCAGCTTTCGGTTCTCTTCCCGGATAGAGGGGCAGTCGTATCCGGCTGCCTCAAACATTTGATAAACCTTCTCTCCAAGGCGACCTTTGGGCAGTGCAATATTAATCAAGCTCTCTCACCTCCGTGGCTTCCAGATAAAGATGTTTCCTTGCGCGAATCCCATCGGCTCCGGCAGGTCGAATGCTGATTGTGTTTCCTTCTGCAATCAAACGCTGCGCCGTGCGAATCAGGACGGCTTCATCACAATTTTCCTGATAGGAAAGCAAAATATCAACATCATAAGGCTCTGCTTCCTTATATAAGCGCTCGAGATGATCAAGGGAGACTGCAAAGCCGATGGCTCCCTGCTCCCGGCCCATCTTGGTCAGCAGATTGTCATAGCGTCCGCCGGACAGAACGCCGGTGGAAATGCCGGAAATAAAGCCGCGGAAGACAATGCCGTTATAATAGTTCATGTCATTGACCAGCGAGAAATCCAGCCGCAGGTTTTTGCAGCCGGCGATTTCAAGAAGTCGGCTCAAGCGGCGCAGAGAGCGCACCGCCATGCAGCTCTCCGCCGGCAGCTCCATGGCTTCCACCTGATCAAGAGCCTCATCCAGCGGGCCATACAGGTCAACCAGCGCACAGATATTGCTGTAAAAACGGGGAGGAAGACCGTAACGTGAGCACAGAGCGCGCAGCGCATGGAGATTCTTCTCCCCTGCTGCATTCATAATTTCAGTGCATACATCCTCAGGAAGCGCCTGAGAGGACACAAGCCCATTCAAAACACCAATGTGGGAAATATCCAGCACATAGTCATCTGAAATGGTGCGAAGACTCCGCTCTGCCAGCATCAGGACCTCGGCAACTGCGTAGTCATCCACCTTGCCGATCAGCTCCAGACCGGTCTGAAGGATTTCCTGAAAGCCGTCGGCGTTCTTGGGTACACGGTAGACATTTTCGGTATAATAAACCTTGCTGATGGCAGCTTCGGGCTTGGTATTCTTGATAATGGAAAGTGTAACATCCGGCTTCAAGGCCATGAGACGGCCATTGGTATCGGTGAAGGTCAGAATCTGCTTACTCTGGAGGAAATTCTTATTCTGTACATAGAGATCGTAGGATTCAAATTTGCTGACCTTATAATATTGGTAGCCGTAGCTGCTGTAAAGGCTCCGCAGAGCGGAAACCGTTTGCTCGTCGTATCTGTTCATTTATTCCCCTTTCTGCCGATCAATAATGAATTGATAGCCACCGGTGCCATAATCCAGGCAGCGCTTGACGCGGCCTACCGTAGCAGAGCTGGCGCCGGTTTGTTCGCACACGCTTTGATAGGAAGCACCCTTGGACAGGAGCTCTGCCACCCAAAGGCGCTGTGCCATGGAAAGCACCTCTTTGACGGTACATACATCTTCAAAAAAATCATAGCATTCCTGCTTATCTTTTAAGGATAGAATTGCATCAAACAGTGCGTCAGTCTGCGCATTTCTGGGAAAACCCATTGAAACACCGCCTTCTCAAAATTATTGGTAATATGATAGCACGTTAGCACACTAAAGTCAAGCTAATTTGTGCATGGCTTTTTTCTAATTTTTATCTCTCGGAGGAAAAAGGAATGGATTTACAAACATGAAGAAATGGAGTATAATATATTTAGCTATTTAAAGGAGGAACGAGCTATGGCAGCAGTAAAAAGAATCGGTGTTTTAACCTCCGGCGGCGATGCCCCGGGCATGAATGCCGCTGTTCGAGCAGTGGTTCGCACCGCTAATTATCTGAAAATTGATTGTGTCGGTATCCGCAGAGGCTGGAATGGTCTGATCACCGGCGATATCCTGCGTCTTGATGAGCACAGTGTTGCGCATATCATTGCTCGCGGCGGCACGATGCTCTATACCGCAAGAAGCCGTGAATTTATGACCGAGGAAGGCCAGAGAAAAGCGGTTGCTAACTGCAAGCTGCTTGGCCTCGACGGCATTGTTGCCATCGGTGGTGACGGTACCTTCCGTGGAGCGCTTGCCCTTTCCCGCTACGGTATTGCTGTTGCCGGTGTTCCCGCTACCATTGACAACGATATCAGCTGTACTGATTACTGCATTGGCTATGATACCGCCGCCAATACAGCCATCGAATGCATCGACAAGCTCCGCGATACCATGCAGGCACATGAGCGCTGCTCTGTTGTGGAGGTCATGGGTCGCAACGCCGGCCATCTTGCACTGTATGTAGGTCTGGCAATCGGTGCAACAGCGGTGCTTGTGCCCGAGGATAAAGAGGACTTTGGCCTGTCTACCCTCATTGAAAAGATCCGCAATGCAAGACTCAACGGCTTCACGCACTACATGATCGTGGTTGCTGAGGGTGCAGGCAGTGCGGCAGAGGTAGGTGCCTATATCAAAGAGACTTTGGGTCTGGATCCCCGCGTCACAGTTCTTGGACATATTCAGCGCGGCGGCTCCCCCACGGCCCGCGACCGTGTGGTTGCCACCCAGATGGGCTTCCATGCTGTCAAGCTTCTTGCAGAAGGAAAAACCAACCGCGTGGTATGCAGCCTCGCAGACGGTGAAATCTCCGATGTAGACATTGTGGAAGGCCTCTCCATGCACAAGGGCATTAACCAGCAGCAGGTCGAGTCTCTCGATGCGATGACCGGCTTCTAATACCAAATATCATAAAACACCGGGAAGCATGAAGCGCTTCCCGGTGTTATTTTATGCCATGGGATGGTATTTATTGTAGACATTTTTCAGATTGTTTTGCAGAACCTGCGCATAAATCTGCGTAGAAGAGATATCGCTGTGGCCGAGCATCTCCTGAATACTGTGCAGGTCGGCACCGTTCTCCAGAAGGTGGGCTGCAAAGCTGTGGCGAAGGGTGTGCGGTGTGATGTCTTTGTCGATCTGAGCCTTTTCCTGATAGTACTTGATGATTTTCCAGAAGCCCTGCCTTGTCATGCGTTCACCGTTGACATTCACGAAGAGACTGGATTCCAGAGGACTTGCAATCATCTGGGGGCGAATGTCGAGAATATAGTTATGTAAAGCTTTGACTGCGGCAGGATAGAGCGGAATGATGCGGCTCTTCCCCTTGCTCTGGCAGTTGATAAAGCCGACATTCAGATTCACATCGTCAACATTCAGGCTGATCAGCTCACTGACACGAATACCCGTAGCGTACAGAAGCTCCAGCATGGCCTTATCTCGGTAGCCCTTCATATCGGTAAGCTCCGGCGCGCTGAGGAGCAGCTCGACCTCTTTACCGGTGAGGATCTGCGGAAGCTTCCGCTCGCCCTTTTCCAGATGAATATCATGGACGGGATTCTCCTCGCAAACGCCCCGAACTACGGCAAAAGCAAAGAAATTCTTCAAAGAAGCCATGGAGCGGGAAATGGTTGCCGCAGATTTTCCGAGGCTCTGAAGATTGGCAACATAGTCCATGATGTCCGAGCGCTGTATCTTGGAGAGCGTCGAAGAGGACGTCCGCGCCAGATAAGCGATGAACTGACGAATGTCACGCATATATGATGCCACTGTATTATCAGAGGCATTTTTGGTATGGATCAGATAATCCTGAAACTGGAGAGCAAAATCCATCATACCAAGACTTCCTTTATCACCTGAAAAATGCGGAACAAGATAAACGGGCGCAATAATCCCTTGCGTCGCTTTGATAATATAGCCTATATTTCAAGGAAATTCAAGAGTTTTTCGGTACCGTTTAGAAATTTTGGCAATTATGTACATATGTTATGTAAACTGCGTTATGTAAACCAGACAACTGATTATTGGTCTAATGTTTTTGAATCGCAACATCTTGTAGCAGCATGGGGGATGCTTTGACAAGATGTTGCGATTCTCATATGTCAAGGAATAAATTTCTGCTTTTTCCTTTTTCCTTAAAAAACAGCAACTTGCACAAAGGTTTTATCTTCGCTTTCTTTTTCTTCCTGACCATAATAGTGCCGCTGCCACTGCTGCACCCATGCCGATGCCCATGTTTTGCCAGCCGAAAACACTTTCAAAATGGAATATCAGCCGCACAAAGTACCATAGCAGCAAGCTTGCCGCACCGCACCCCAGGCTTACAGGCAGGGCTCCGTACCCACACTTCCCTATTGCGATCCGGCAGCCGATCAGTATTCCGATGGCGCAGATCAGCGGTGATATGATCTGTATGCGCTCCTGCGGAAGTACCTCCTTTGCCATAAGGCCTGCGCACGCAAAGCAAAGGAGCATGATCACGATCACGTCACCGATCATGCCAAACACGATAGCGCGGGCAAGCTCTCCGACCATTCTCCGTTTTTCCTTTTGTCCCATTTCCATCTCCCCTTCCAGTCCTTGTTGCTTCAAGCTATGCGAAGACAGCGAAAAAAATACCGCCGCAGATCATTTCGATCTGCGGCGGGAAATAGATTGCTTATTTCTTTTCTTTCTTCATGCGGTCCTTTTCCGCCTTGCGGTCAGCAGCGGCCTTCTTGGCAGCCTCGGTAGCGGAGTCATTAGAGGAAATCGCCCACTTCTTGAATTCCAGGCGAACGCGGTCAGCACCAACTTCGATTACAACATTGTCGTCCTTGATGTGGCATACTACGCCGACAATACCACCGATGGTGGTCAGCTTGTCGCCCACCTTCAGGGCATTGCGCATTTCTTCTGCTTCCTTCTTCTTCTTTTTCTCAGGACGAATCATCATGAAATAAAGAAGCACGAACATAAGGCCAAGGAGAATGAGAGTGCTATAACCGGATGCAGCGGGAGTGGTTGCGGTAGAGGTTAAAAATAACACGGGGAGGTTCCTCCATTCAAATATTTTTTGTTATTATATCCTGTTTTCCTGCGGAATGCAAGCTTTCTTTTCTCAAATTCTGCGATCCAGAAGAGGAGAAAACTCTTTTCGGAAGGACGCAAAGGTTCCGTCTTCAATGCTTTGACGAATGACTTCCATCAGGTGATTGTAGAAATAAAGGTTATGCATGACGCTCAGGCGCATGGCCAGCATTTCCTCTGCCTTAAAGAGGTGATGAAGATAGCTTCTGGTGTAGCGGCGGCATACCGGGCAGTCGCATTGCGGGTCTATGGGGTTTTCGTCATGCTGGTATTTTGCGTTTTTCAGATTCACAGCGCCCTGCCAGGTAAACAGGCGGGCATGACGGGCATTGCGGGCGGGCATCACGCAGTCAAAGAAGTCCACACCTCTGGCGACAGCCTCAATGATGTTGGAGGGGGTGCCGACACCCATGAGATAGCGGGGCTTATTCTCAGGCATATAAGGCTCAATTGCATCGATGATATCGTACATCGTCTGGGTCGGTTCGCCAACTGCAAGACCGCCGATGGCATAGCCGGGCAGGTCGAGCGCAGCAATTTCCTTCATATGCCAGATGCGAAGCTCCGGATAGGTGCCGCCCTGGTTGATGCCCCATAGCATCTGCTGCGGGTTGACCGTATCCGGCAGGGCATTGAGCCGCTCGTTTTCGTTCTTGCAGCGAATCAGCCAGCGCAGTGTACGCTCGCAGGATTTTTTCACATAGTCAAAGGGTGCGGGATTTTCTACGCACTCATCAAATGCC
>JAZQOW010000096.1:0-2433 GCA_045628065.1 Faecousia sp. | reverse complement strand
GGCTACATGAACGGTGTGAACGACACCCTGTTCAAGCCGAACGGCGATGTGACCCGCGGACAGCTGGTTACCATCCTGTACCGTATCGCAGGCGAACCCGAGCTGGCCTCCGATATCGAATTCTCCGATGTTGCTGAGGGCAGATTCTACAGCAAGGCGATTGCCTGGGCTGCACAGACCGGTATTGTCACCGGCTATCCCGATGGCACCTTCAAGCCCGAAGCAAAGATTACCCGCGAGCAGATCGCAACCATTCTGTATCGCTTCGCAGGTAAGCCTGAAGCTTCCGGCAGCCTGAGCGCATTCCCCGATGCCGGTGATGTCAGCAACTACGCTGCCGAAGCCATGACCTGGGCGGTCTCCTCCGGCCTGATCAACGGCATTGCAGGCGCTGACGGCACCAAGCTCAGCCCGAAGACCAACGCAACCCGCGCACAGATCGCAGCGCTGATCATGCGTTATCTCGAAGGCGCAGAAGCCTGATTCAATCCCAACCTGCCGGAGCTTAGCCTCCGGCAGGCATGAAAACTGTCTCATACGCAAAAGCTCCCTGGCCGCCAAAAGCGGTCAGGGAGTTTTCTGTTTGACATTTCATGAAAAATCACTATAATGATAGTAGAAGATAGCATGGTAAAGCCAAGTAAAAAGTTATCTCAGACAGGAGAATGGTATGATTTACAAGAAGTTTAAGGACAAGTCCCTTTCTGCCCTTGGTCTGGGCATGATGCGCCTTCCTGTAATTGACGGTGATGAGAATCGCGTCAATGAGGAAGCTGCCATTGCTATGGTCGATTATGCCATGGCGAAGGGTGTCAACTATTATGATACTGCCTGGGGCTACCATGGCGGTAATTCTGAGCTGGTAGCAGGTAAGGCACTCTCCCGCTATCCCAGAGAATCGTATTATCTGGCTTCCAAATTCCCCGGCTATGATCTTGCCAACATGGGCAAGGTCGAGGAAATTTTTGAAGAGCAGCTGAAAAAATGCCAGACCGATTATTTTGATTTCTATCTGGTTCACAATGTCTGCGAAATGAACATCGACGCCTACCTGAACCCGGAGTACGGTACCTACCCCTATCTTCTGGAGCAGAAAAAGAATGGCCGCATTAAGCATCTGGGCTTCTCTGCCCACGGAAGCATTGACGTGATTCGCCGCTTCCTTGCTATGTACGGTGACGGCATGGAATTCTGCCAGCTGCAAATCAACTGGTTTGACTGGGAATTCCAGCATGCAAAAGAAAAATATGACCTTTGCGTAGAGCGCGGATTGCCCGTATGGGTCATGGAGCCGCTGCGCGGAGGCAAGCTTGCCAAGCTGGACGAAACGGATGCAGCGATCCTCAAGCCCCTTCGCCCGGAGGAGACAGCTCCCGGTTGGGCTTTCCGCTACATCCAGAGCCTTCCCAATGTGGTCGTGACGCTGTCCGGTATGTCCAATATGGAGCAGCTGGATCAGAATCTGGCAACCTATGAGACCGATGCCCCCCTGAATGAGGCCGAGCAGGCAGCAATTTCGCAGGTCGCTGCCAACATGATCAGCCGCACGCAGGTTCCCTGCACCGGCTGCCGCTACTGCACCTCCTATTGCCCCCAGGAGCTGGATATTCCGAAGCTTTTGGAGCTTTATAACGAGCACTGCTTCACCAATGGCGGCTTCATGGCTCCCATGTACATCGGCACGTTGCCCGAAGAAAAGCGGCCCGCCAGCTGCATCGGCTGCCGAAGCTGTGAGGCAGTCTGCCCGCAGGGAATCAAAATTTCCGAAGCTCTGGCCGATTTTGTTACCCGGTTATAAAATAGAAAAAAGGAGTGCCTCCCCCAAGGGAGACACTCCTGATTTTTTTAGATGCGGATAAGCTCGTATTCGTCCGTACCCAGTCCGATTTTTTTGCCGTGCTCCAGCATTGAGCGCCAGTTGGTGGTGGGGTGGACGGTCTTGACGTGATCCTCCAGCTGAGCAGGTGCCGTATCGAGCATACTGTTCTTGGTGATTTTCTGGGCGTTGAGGGCTTCGGCGCAGGCCATATCCAGCGCCACCGGATCGAAGGAGGCGAACATACCCACATCAGGGATGATGGGAATATCGTTCTCGCTGTGGCAGTCGCAGTAGGGGGAGACATCCTTCAGGAGCGTTACATGGAAGTGGGGGCGACCCTGCAGGACAGCCTTGGTGTATTCGGCGATTTTGTAGTTGAGAACGTTGTTGGCTTCCTTCTGCATGGGCTGAATGGCGTCCTTCGGGCAGACGCTGATGCATCTTCCGCAGCCGACGCAGCGGTCAAGGTCGATGGATGCCTTGTGGTTTTCGAACTGGGGTGCACCGTGGGCGCAGATGTGCTCGCACTGACGGCAGCCGATGCAAAGATCCTTCCATACCTCGGGCTTGCCGCCGTGGTGCATTTCCATCTTGCCTGCGCGGGAGCCGCAGCC
>JAZQOW010000095.1:0-28094 GCA_045628065.1 Faecousia sp. | reverse complement strand
CTCGAGCCCGGCAGCTTTACCGATTTCGGGAGTCTTCAGCAGATGCAGCACGACATCGCAGAGGGCGAAAAGCCTCCCATGTGCCTTGCCATCGACCCGGCCAACCTCGGCGGGATCTCGGATGGGGATGTAGTCAACTGGGACTATAACTTCAGCCTGCCCTATTATTACTGCCTCACCGAGGAGACCTCACAGCTTCCGGAGCAGGAGCGCGATAAGGCCATTCGATCGTCGTTGGATTTTATCCATAGTTCGGTCGAGCAGAGTACGGAGTTCGTTATCTGCCCGAACGACTGCCGTTCGCTGTTGGACAGATTCGACAGATACATCCTCGACGACGAGGGGATGTGGCGGTTCGGTGAACGCATCGAGACCGTATTTACCGAGACCGTTCCGCCGGATATGAGCGGCGAGGAGCTGATTGCGCTCGTTCACGAATACCTTGAAAACTGACCCTCTGCCCCGCGGGAACTGAACCCGCGGGGCATTTCACAACGTGCGCCACATAAAAAATGAAAACAATTCAGAAATGTCGGAAATTTCTGTTGTCAAAATGGCATAATTATTATAGAATAGGAGGGAAACAAACAAAGGGAGTGTTTATTGGATGGAGAATATCAAGTATCGCCGGGTATTACTGAAGCTCAGCGGCGAAGCGCTCGCAGGTGATGCCAAGCGCGGCCTGGATTTTGATGTCATTGGCAGTGTTTGCGATGTGGTCAAGCAGTGCGTGGAGATCGGCGTGCAGGTTGGTATCGTTGTCGGCGGCGGCAATATCTGGCGCGGACTGAAGGACGGCGGCGACCGCATGGAGCGCACCAGAGCGGACCATATGGGAATGCTTGCCACGGTGATCAATTCCCTGGCTCTTGCCGACAGTCTGGAGCAGCGGGGTGTTCCCGTGCGTGTGCAGACGGCCATTGAGATGAATCGTATCGCGGAGCCTTATATCCGCTCCAAAGCCATTCGCCATCTGGAAAAGGGACGCGTGGTCATCTTCGGCTGCGGCACCGGCAACCCCTTCTTCTCCACCGATACCGGCGCAGCGCTGCGTGCAGTTGAGATCGGTGCGGATGCCATCCTTCTGGCAAAGAACATTGACGGCGTCTATTCTGCCGACCCGGCAAAGGATGAAACGGCAGTGAAGTACGATGTGATTACCTATGATGAGGTACTCAAGCAGCATCTGATGGTCATGGACACCACCGCTACATCCCTGGCTATGGATAACCATATGCCAATTATTGTCTTCGCGCTCAGAAACCCTGAAAACATTCTTCGCGTTGTAAAAGGTGAAGATATCGGTACAATTGTAAAGGAGGAGCTATAAATGGTAGATTTTAAGGATTATTCGAAAAAAATGGATCGCACCCTGGAGGTGCTGCAGGAAGAATTCGGTTCTGTCCGTGCCGGCCGTGCCAACGCCCGTGTGCTTGACCGCATCAGTGTAGAGTACTATGGTGTACCTACCCCCATTTCTCAGGTTGCCTCCATTTCCTCTCCGGATCCCCGCACGCTTGTCATCTCCGCATGGGATGCCAGCCTGCTCAAGCCCATCGAAAAGGCCATTCAGGTCAGCGATCTGGGCATCAATCCCCAGAACGACGGCCGCGTGATCCGTCTGGCTTTCCCGATGCTCACCGAGGAGCGCCGTAAGGAGCTGACCAAGCAGGTCAAGAAATACGGCGAGGATGCCAAGGTTGCCATGCGCAATGTCCGCCGCGAGGCCATGGACTACATCAAGGCACTCAAGAAAAAGAGCGAGATCACGGAAGACGACCAGAAGAAGGCCGAAAAGGATTTGCAGGACCTGACCGATAAATACATCAAGAAGGTCGATGCAGCCTGCGCCGCAAAGGAAAAAGAACTGATGGAGCTGTAATGCTCTCCAAGCCCGGAGGAATCACATCCTCCGGGCAAAAACTATGATAAGAATTTGATACCCTGCCTGATTTCCGCCATTCGTATATGTGGAGACGGTAGTATTGCTGTCTCGAGCTTAAGCTGAGGCTACAGGACGATTGTCAATCAGCATATCAATACTTGCGAAGGAAAATGTTGAAGAAGTAATATTTGAGATTTCTTTCATATTTACGAAGAATCGGCGGAAAAATGGCATTATTATATATAAAAAATCATACAAGGAGAAAAATATGGAAACGAAAAAAGTTGGATTTGCAAGTGGTTTCGGATTCGTGCTTGCTGCTGCAGGATCTGCAATCGGTCTGGGAAACCTATGGGCTTTCCCATATAAAACTGCGAAAAACGGCGGAGCGGCATTTGTACTTATTTACGTAGCATGTGTATTACTCATCGGTCTTGTTACCATGCTGACGGAGATCTTTATTGGCCGAAGAGCACAGGCTAACCCGATAACTGCCTATAAGAAAATTCATAAGAATATCGGATGGATGGGTCTGCTGGCAATCATTGTTCCGGCATTCATCACCTGCTATTATTCTGTACTTGGTGGCTGGACATTGAAGTATACCGTTAATTCATTCCAGGGAAATGCAGGCATTCTGGCTGCATTTTCAACCAATACAGTAGAGGTGATCGTTTTTACCTGTCTGTTTGTCTTCCTTGCACTTGCAGTTATTGCTGCGGGAGTAGAGACCGGAATTGAAAAAATGTCGAAGATATTGATGCCGCTTCTGTTTATCATTCTGGTTGCGATCGTAATCTATTCCCTTACGCTTGGAGAAGGTGTAAAAGAGGGCCTTGCTTTTTATTTAAAGCCGGACTTTTCAAGCCTGACACCCTCAGCAGTGCTTGCCGCAATGGCGCAGGCCTTTTATTCTCTGTCACTGGGTATGGGAATCATGATGACCTATGGTTCATATACGCATAAAGAGATCAATATCGTCAAATCAATGATCATGATCTGTGTTTTTGACACGGTCGTTGCATTACTTGCCGGACTTGCCATTTTCCCGGCTGTTGCACACTTCAATCCGGCTCTTCTGGATGGCTCAAAGGGAGTGGCGCTGATCTATATTATTCTTCCTGAAGTATTTGAATCCATGGGAGTTGTGGGAAGAGTCATATCATTCTTCTTCTTCGCTATGGTTACGATTGCAGCAATGACATCGATCATGTCTCTGTACGAAGTATGTACCCAGTTCGTTCTGCAGAAGTTTAAGGTTAATCGTAAAAAATCTGCCATTGTTGTAGGACTGATCTGTCTGATCGTGTCCATTCCTGTCGGCTATTCTCTTGGCCATGTTGCGATTATGGAGGAAAGCAGTCCGACGCTCTTCGGCCTTGACTGGCTAACATTTTTTGATGAAGTAACCAATACTGTGCTGATGCCTGTATGTGCATTCTTCAGTTGCTTTGCAGTTGGTTGGGTCTTAAAGCCGGAAAAGGCGATTAAGGAGCTCAAGGTACTTGGAAGCCCTGTTCCGGAAAAACTGATTCCGGTCTACAGCTTCTTTGTTCGTTATCTGACCCCGCTGCTTATTCTGATTATCGAGGTAGGCGGTGTGTATAACGAGATTAAAAGCGGAAATATAGCTGTTGTTGTTTTCTCCCTGATTTTGGTAGTGTTTTCAATCGTGGCATATTTCCTGTTTTTCCGTGATACCTATACCGGTACCAATGAAGATGAAATTGAAAACAGAAACTAAAGGCTTTACAGCTGTGATCCGTTGAAGAAAAAGCGCTTAGGCCGCTGCTTTCAGCCGCATTACGCAGTCCAGAGAACTCTTTTCTGCGTCTTTAATTGTAAATAACGAAAGTGTCTTCTGGGCGGATGAAGAAATGGAACAAATGAATGATGGTCATTCAGGAAGTTTTGTGATATCTTTATCCCTGAAATGGCGTAAAATAGGATAATAACGATTTGCTAAACGGCGATATATTTCCGTGTTGTCTTGATATTCACGGTATTGTCTCAATCCAGCAGAAAAGGAAATAATTATGGGATTATTCAGAAAAAAAGCAGAAAAACCGGAACGTGAAGTACCTGTTCACATTGCCATTATTATGGACGGCAATGGCCGCTGGGCAACCAAACGCGGTATGCCGCGGTATGCCGGACATGCCTATGGGGCAGAGACCTTCCGCACCATTGCAAATTACTGTAAGGCCATTGGTGTCCGCTATCTGACGGTGTACGCTTTTTCCACAGAGAACTGGAAGCGGTCTCAGGAAGAGGTTTCCGCCATCATGAAGCTGCTGGGCAACTATCTTGAAGAAGCCCTGCGGGATATGGAGAAGAATCAGGTTCGCTTTGTATTCTTCGGCGACCTGTCCCGGCTGACACCGGAGCTTCGCGCCCTGTGTGAGGCGGCAGCGGAGCGCTCCAAGGTGTATGAGGGCGTGCAGGTCAATTTCTGCCTGAATTACGGCGGACGGGATGAGCTCGTCATGGCGGCGCGGCATTTTGCTGAGGAGTGCGCCGCGGGGCGCAGGAAGCCCGAGGAGCTGAATGAGCAGCTGTTTTCTTCCTATCTGTATTCCGCCGATGTCCCCGACCCTGAGCTGATCATCCGACCCAGCGGAGAGATTCGCACCTCAAATTTCCTGTTATGGCAGTCGGCCTATAGTGAATATGTATTTACAGATGTGCTGTGGCCGGACTTTACGCCGGACGATCTGGAGAAGGCCATAGCCGAATATCATTCCCGATCCCGCAGGTTTGGAGGCGTGAAAAAATGAAAACAAGGATTATTGCTGCTGCTGTCGCATTGCCCCTGCTTCTGGTCGTGCTTTTGGTGCTGCCCCCGGTTGCTACGGCGATTCTGCTTTCGCTCATGTGTGTGGTTGCAGTTTGGGAGCTGATGTGTGTGACGAAGCTTGCACCCAATCTGCGCCTGATGCTGTATTCTGCCCTGATGAGCATTGGTATTTCCTTCTGGAGCTGGAAGCTCTGCCCGCAGGGATGGGGAACGCTGATGATGGTCATCTTCTTCCTGCTTCTTGCTATGGAGCTGATGATTGCCCACAGCGCCCTCAAGTTCCCGGTCGTGTGTGTTGCGGCCTTTTCCGGCATTGTGGTACCCTATATGCTGACGGCACTGGTGCGGCTTCAAATGATGGAGGGCGGAAGATTCTTAGTTCTGGTTCCCTGTGTCATTGCCTTTATGGCGGATACCGGCGCCTACTTTGCAGGCAGAGCCTTTGGGCGGCATAAGCTTGCTCCCATCATCAGCCCGAAAAAAACCATTGAGGGTGCAGTCGGCGGTGTGCTGTCTGCGATGGCGGCTATGGCGCTATATGCACTGATTTTGCAGCTTGGCTTCAAGATGACAGTGAACTATTTCAATGCCGTCATCTATGGCGCAGTGGGTTCCTTTGGCTCCATTGTCGGTGATCTTGTTTTCTCTGTGATCAAGCGTCAGGCAAAAATCAAGGATTACGGCAATATTCTGCCCGGTCATGGTGGTATTCTTGACCGCTTTGATTCCATGGTCGTGGTGGCGCCGCTTGTGGAGGCGCTGGTATTGCTGCTTCCGTTCATTACACAATTTTCAACAACCCCGAGGTAAAATTCTATGACAAAGAATCTCGTGATTCTGGGCAGCACCGGCTCGATCGGAAGACAGGCGCTGGATGTTGCCCGCCATCTTCCTATTAAGATTTGCGCATTGGCAGCAGGCGGCAATGTTGCTCTTATGGCTGAGCAGTGCCGGATTTTCCAGCCGTCCTTTGCCGTTATGGCCACCCAGTCTGCCGCAGCAGAGCTTCGAGAGGCTTTGGGTGAGCAAAAGATCGAAATTCTCTGCGGCGAGGAGGGTATGCGCACTGTGGCAGCCCTGCCTGAGGCGGACACGGTGATCACTTCTGTTGTGGGTATGCTGGGTCTTCGCCCGACCTTAGCCGCCATTCGCGCAGGAAAGCGCATTGGCCTTGCCAATAAGGAGACCATGGTCTGCGCAGGCTCGCTGGTTATGGCAGAGGCGAAGAAATACGGCGCGGAGATCATCCCTGTAGATTCTGAGCATTCTGCAATTTTCCAGTGTCTTCTTGGCTGCCGTGACCGTGCGCAGGTGAAAAAGCTGATCCTGACCTGCTCCGGCGGCCCCTTCTACGGCATGAACCGCGAGGAGCTTTCCCGCATGACCCGCGAGGATGCCCTTCGCCATCCCAACTGGCGTATGGGTCCCAAAATTACCGTGGACTGCTCCACGCTGATGAATAAGGGACTTGAAATCATTGAGGCCATGCATCTTTACTCGATGCCGCTGGAGAGAATCGAAGTTGCCATCCATCGGCAGAGCATTGTCCACAGCTTGGTGGAGTATTGCGACGGCGCCGTGCTTGCACAGCTGGGCATGCCGGATATGCGCATTCCCATTCAGCTTGCCCTGACCTATCCCGACCGGGCGGTGTGTCCTGCACCGACGCTTGACCTTTTCTCCTGCCCGCCGCTGAGCTTTGCAAAGCCCGATATGCAGACCTTTGGCTGCCTGGCTTTGGCCATTGAGGCCGCTAAAGCAGGCGGTACGGCCTGCGCCATTATGAACGGCGCCAACGAAGCTGCTGTTGGCATGTTCCTGTCAGACAAGATCACCATCTCTCAGATTGAGGAGAAGGTACGCGCTGCCATGGATACAGTTCCCATCACAAAGGGTGACACGCTGGAGGATATTCTCGAAGCGGATCGAAAGGCCAGAGAGGCAGTTCTCAATTTCTGAGGAAGAGGCAATGTTTTCATGTATATTGTTTTTGCAATTCTGATTTTCGGTATTCTCATTTTTGTCCATGAGCTGGGGCACTTTCTCACAGCAAAGGCTACAGGCGTTAAGGTGAATGAGTTTGCCATCTGCATGGGCCCTGTGCTTTGGAAGAAGACGGTAGGGGAGACCACCTATTCTCTGCGCTGCATCCCCATCGGCGGCTTCTGCGCCATGGAAGGCGAGGATGAGCACAGTGAGAATCCCAGAGCCTTTACCAGTGCCAGGTGGTGGAAGCGCTTTTTGATTCTTGTCGCAGGTGCGGCCATGAATTATCTCATGGGTCTTTTGATCGTGACCCTCCTCTTTTCTTCCGCCAAGGGCTTCTATACGCCCACCATTGACAGCTTTTACCCGGATAGCCCCGTGCAGGAAGCCGGTCTGATGGAAGGGGATACCTTCTATTCCATTGACGGCGAGCGGGTTTATCTTTATCAGGATGTCAGCATGCTGCTCGAGCGGAATACAACAGGAACCGCTCAGCTGGTCGTGAAACGCGATGGAAAAAAGGTAAAGCTGACCGATTTTCCGCTTGCAAAGAAGGAATATGAAATAAAAGGCGAAAAGCAGCTCCTTTACGGTATGAATCTGGGAGCTGTTGAAAGCGGCTTTGCTGCACTTTTAAAGAACAGCTGGTACACCTGCATTGACTTTTCCCGCATGGTGCGCATGGGTCTGAGTGATCTGTTCACCGGGCGCGCCGGTCTTTCCGATATGGGCGGCCCGGTTACCATTGTGCACACCATGTCCGAGAGCGGTAAGGCTGCCAGAAACACGGCGGAAGGAATTCAGAATATTCTATATCTGGCTGCCTTCATTGCCGTAAACCTTGCGGTCATGAATCTCCTGCCCATTCCTGCGCTCGATGGCGGCAGGATCTTCTTCCTGCTGGTTACGACGTTTTTGGAGTTCCTTCTGCGCCGCAAGATCAATCCAAAATACGAGGGCTACATTCACGCGGGCGGCATGGTTCTGCTGCTGCTGTTTATGGCGTTTATTACCTTCCATGATGTATGGATGCTGATATTTAAAGGATAGAGTTATGAGAAATGTTACACGACAGATCAGCGTAGGCGATGTCAAAATTGGCGGCAATGCGCCCGTTTCGGTGCAGTCTATGCTGAATACAAAGACCACGGATGTAGAGGCATGCCTTGCTCAGATCAAGGCTTTGGCCGCAGCAGGCTGTGAGATCGCCCGTCTGGCCGTTCCTGATATGGATGCAGCGACTGCTTTCGGTCAGATCGCAGACCGTTCCCCGCTGCCTCTGGTGGCAGATATTCATTTTGACTACCGTCTTGCCATTGCTGCGGCAGAGGCCGGTGCATCAAAAATTCGCATCAATCCCGGCAACATCGGCGGAGAAGACCGGGTGCGTGCCGTGGTGGACTGCTGCCGGGCGCACCATATTCCCATCCGCATCGGCGTCAATGGCGGCAGTCTGGAAAAATCCCTTTTGCAGCGCTATGGCCGTCCCACGGCGAACGCACTTGTGGACAGCGCGTTCTCCCATATCGCCCTTCTTGAGCGTTTTGGCTTCTTTGATATCTGTGTTTCCATGAAGTCTTCCGATGTGCCGGTGATGATGGAGGCCTATCGGCTCTTCTCTGAGCGTTCGAGCTATCCGCTGCATGTGGGCGTTACCGAGACAGGTACCGAATATATGGGCACGATCAAGTCTGCCGTTGGCATTGGCGGCCTTCTTTGCATGGGCATCGGCGATACCATCCGCGTTTCCCTCACCGCTGACCCGGTGCAGGAGGTAGAGGCGGCGAAGGCCATTCTGAAGGCAGCCGGTCTTCGGAAAGACGGTGTAAATATCATCTCCTGTCCCACCTGCGGCCGCACCAGAATTGATCTGATCGGTCTGACCCGTCAGGTAGAGGAAGCGCTCAAGGATTGCAAGAAGCAGCTTACTGTCGCCGTTATGGGCTGTGTCGTCAATGGCCCCGGCGAAGCCCGTCAGGCAGATGTAGGTATTGCCGGCGGCGATGACTGCGGCGTATTGTTCGTTAAGGGAGAGTTGATAGAAAAAATGCCCTATGAAGCGCTGCTGCCCGCTCTCCTGTCTTACATTGATACTCTTTGATTATTTGTTATGAATTTCTTTACCATGTTCCCCCTGTATCAGCCTCCGGAGGAGCTCATGCCGCTATTAAAGGACATGAGCATTCTGGATGCGGAGCTGGATGCGGAGTTTCGTGCGCTGCGCTTATCCGTGCGCTTTTCTGCATATCATAGCGCTGCGGCGCTTCACGCCTGCTCTGATGGGCTGAAAAAGGCATACCATTTAAGAAATATAGAGCTTCTTCCTTCTTTTCCGCTGGATTGTCTGGCGCAAGTGGAGCCGAAGGAACTGACCAGAGCTCTGGTGGGCGTCTATTCTCCCGCCAGAGCCATTTTGGCAGATGCCCGCTGGGAGCCGAATGTGCCTGAACGCGCCATCCATCTTTATTTGCAGGGCAATGGCGTTAAGGAGATCACGCCTCATCTGAAGCAGGTAGAGTCGCTTTTGTCCACGCAGTTCGGTGAGCCGATCGCGATTGTCCTGCATCCAGGAAAGGAACTGGATTCTGAAGCATTATTTGAGCAGACCCGCGCTATCCGCGTCAAGGCCCTGAAGGATCACCCGATTCCTGTTGTTGCCGAGAAGGAGAAGGCTGCACCCCAGCTGGAGCCCGGCGCTCTATACGGCAAACCCTTCAAGGGGGATGCAACGCCGATTTCAGAGCTGACGCTCGATATGGGTCGGATCATCATCGAGGGCGAGGTCATTTCTGTCAACCATAGGGAGCTGAAAAAGCGCAATGCGTGGGTCATCAACTTTGATATTACCGACTATCACAGCTCTGTGCGTATCAACCAGTTTATGGAAGCGGATAAGGCCAAACCGATTCTTGATGGGATTTACGGCCCCAACGCGAAAAAGAAGAAGCCCGGTATCTGGGTAAAAATCTCCGGGCGCGTGAATTTCAATAAATTTGAAAACGATATGGTCGTAGAGCCGCTGGCCATTATGGAGGGCAAGCGCCCGGTGCGCAAAGACACCGCCGATCAGAAGCGCGTGGAGCTGCACCTGCATACCACCATGTCCTCCATGGATGCCCTGACCGATACGATGACGGCGGTACGCACGGCTGCCGGTTGGGGGCATAAGGCAATCGCTATCACCGATCACGGCGGTGCACAGTCCTTCCCGGATGCCATGCATACAGTGGAATGGGGCTGCAAGATTGCAGGCACAGAGGAGCCAATGAAAATCCTCTATGGCTGCGAAGGGTATTATGTAAACGATGTGGATGATCGTATTGTTGTCCATGGCGACCGAAATGCGGATTTCCACGATGAATTTGTTGCTTTCGATCTGGAAACGACCGGACTATCGGCAAGGCAGGATGAAATCACCGAGATTGGCGCTGTCATCATGCGCGATGGCGAGGTAATTGACCGCTTCCAGACCTTTGTTGACCCGGGGCGGAAGCTGGAAAAGAAGATTACCGACCTGACGGGAATTACCGATGAAATGCTGAAGGGCGCGCCCAAAATTGCGGAGATTCTGCCGGAATTTCTAGCTTTTTGCGGTGATCGACCCCTTTGCGCGCATAATGCAGACTTTGACGTCGGGTTTATTACGGCTGCGTGTGAGCGAAGCGGCATTTCCTTTCAACCGACCTATGTGGATACGCTGATCCTTGCGCAGAATTTACTGCCGAAGCTTGGAAAATATAAGCTCAATATTGTTGCCGATGCCCTGAGTCTGCCCGATTTCCAGCATCACCGCGCCTCTGACGATGCCATTACCTGCGGTTATCTGCTCATGCGCTTTATCAAAATGATGGAGGAGAAGGGACTTCACGATCTTCACAGTGTCAATCCTGCAATGGAAACCCTTCGCTCCGGCGGCAGACTTGATGGACGGCATACGCGGCACATCATCCTGCTTGCCAAAAACCAGACCGGTCTTCGGAATCTGTACCGCCTGATTTCGCTCGGAAATCTGCAATACTATAAGCGTGTTCCCAGAATACCAAAATCGGAGCTTGTAAAATGGCGCGAAGGTATTATCATCGGCGCGGCCTGTGAGGCAGGCGAGCTGTTTCAGGCCGTTGTGGCACATAAGAGCCATGCAGAGCTCAAGCGTCTGGCTTCCTTCTATGATTTTCTGGAAATTCAGCCGCTGTGCAACAACCGCTTTATGCTCTCTAAGGGACTGGCAGAGGATGAGGAAGAGCTGAGGAATTTCAACCGCACCATCGTCGAGCTTGGCGAGGAGCTGGGTAAACCGGTCTGCGCCACGGGCGATGTGCATTTCCTGAATCCGGAGGACGAGCCTTTCCGCCATATCCTCCTTGCCACCAAGGGCTTTGAGGATGCAGACCGTGATTTGCCGCTGTACTTTAAGACCACGGATGAAATGCTGGAGGAGTTCTCTTATCTGGGCAAGGAAAAGGCCTTTGAGGTCGTTGTGACCAATACCAACCTGATTGCCGATATGTGTGATACCGTCCGCCCGGTGCCGCATAATCTGTTTGCACCTTCGATTGAGAATTCGGTTGAGGATTTGAAGTCGCTGGTATATGGCAAGCTGCATGAGCTATATGGCGAAAATCCGCCTGAGCTGATTACGAAGCGTGTGGAAACCGAGCTGGGAGACATTATTAACTGCCATTATGATGTGATTTATATGTCCGCCCAGAAGCTTGTTCAGAATTCCTTGGAAAATGGCTATCTGGTCGGCTCCCGTGGATCGGTCGGCTCGTCCATTGTAGCTTATCTCTCCGGTATTACCGAGGTTAATTCCTATCCGCCGCACTACCGCTGTCCCAATCCCGCGTGTAAATTTACCACATTTGATACGGCGTCGATTCATGCGCTGGGAGAGGACAGCGAGGATCCGCAGATTGTTGAGCGTGCAGTATGGAAAAAGCAGAATGCCGCCTGCGGCGCGGACCTGCCTGATGCGCTCTGCCCCAAATGCGGCGAGCGCTTAGCAAAGGAAGGCTTCGGCATCCCCTTTGAAACCTTCCTTGGCTTCGGCGGCGATAAGGTTCCCGATATTGATCTGAACTTCTCCGGCGAATATCAGGCAAGAGCCCATGCTTATTGCGTGGAAATGTTCGGAAAAGAGCACGTTTTCCGCGCCGGTACCATTGGCACAGTCGCGGAGAAAACGGCCTTCGGCTATGTTAAAAAATACTTATCTGAGCGGGAAAAAACTGTCAACCGCGCTGAGGAGCAGAGGCTTGCGCTTGGCTGTGTCGGTGTAAAGCGTACCACCGGGCAGCATCCCGGCGGTCTGGTCGTTATTCCGCAGGAAAATGAGATTTACGATTTCTGCCCGGTGCAGCATCCCGCGGATTCACCGGACTCAGAGTGGATCACCACACAATTTGAATACCACTGCATGGAGGAGAATCTGCTCAAGCTGGACATTATGGGGCATGATGACCCCACCATGATCCGAATGCTGGAGGATTTGACCGGGGTCAATGCCCGGAAAATTCCGCTCGATGACCCGGATACCATGTCCATTTTTACCTCCTCCAAGGTGCTGGGCTATGAAAATGACCCGATTCTGGGGCCGGTCGGCTCGGTTGCCATCCCGGAATTTGGTACAGGCTTCACCAGAGGCATGCTTCAGGAGACACAGCCGACAGAGTTTGATACGCTCATCCGTCTTTCCGGCTTCTCCCACGGCACCGATGTCTGGCTGGGCAATGCGCGTGAGCTCATCCTGTCCAAAACGGCCACCGTCGGTCAGGCCATCGGCTGCCGCGATGATATTATGAACTATCTGATTTCCTGTGGAATGCCGGAAAAGCGCTCCTTCAAGATCATGGAGGCTGTCCGAAAGGGGAGAGGCCTTCCCGATGGCGCTGAGCAGGAGATGATTGATGCAGGTGTGCCGGAATGGTATATCGGCTCGTGTAAAAAAATCAAGTACCTTTTCCCGAAGGCGCACGCAGTTGCCTATGTTATGATGGCCTTCCGTATTGCGTGGTTCAAGGTGCATGAGCCTCTTGCCTTCTATGCAGCCTATTTTTACCGCAGAAGCCAGAAGGGCGGCTTTGATGCGTCCATGATGACGGAGGGCAAGGAGAAGGTCGTTGCCAGCATTGAGGCGATCAAGGCAAACCCGGATTCCACAGCGAAGGATGATGATCTCCTGACCACGCTGGAGGTCTGCTACGAATTCTATCTGCGCGGCTTTACCTTTGCGCCGATCGACCTCTATCACTCTCATGCGACAAAGTTTATCATTCAGGATGGCCAGCTTCTGCCGCCTTTCGTCGCGGTATCGGGTTTGGGTGAGACGGCAGCATGGGATATTTTCGAGGGGAGAAAAGACAGGCAATTCCTGTCGATTGAGGAATTCTCTAACGCCTGCCCCAAGGTTTCGCAGACCCATATCGAGAATCTGAAAATTGCCGGTGCATTCGGTAACCTCCCGGAAACCAGTCAGGTCAGTTTCTTATAATCTCTGCGGTAAAAAAACTGTTTAAATTTCATTCGCCGTGTGGTATAATGATCATAATAGGAGAGGAGGTGTCGGCTTGGAGAAAAAAGGGATTCGCATTGTTGCGAAGAACCGGGAAGCATCCCATGAATATTTCATTATGGAAGACTTTGAAGCCGGCATCGAGCTGTCCGGCACGGAGGTCAAATCCATCCGCAAGGGCAATGTGAGCCTGAAGGATGCCTGGTGCATGGTGAAGGACGGCGAGCTCTGGATTCGCCATATGCACATTGCACCCTATGAGCAGGGCAATATTTTTAACAAAGACCCCCTGCGTCCCAGAAGACTTCTCATGCACAAGCGGCAGATCCTCTATCTTTTCGGCAAAACCAAGATGGAGGGCTACGCCATTATCCCGCTGAATATTTACTTCAGCGGCTCCAGAGTCAAGCTTAAAGTCGCCCTTTGCAAGGGCAAAAAACTATACGATAAGCGCGAAGACATGGCCAACCGCGATGCAAAACGGCAGATGGATCGCGCAATGAAGGAAAGGAATGGACGATAATATGGCAAATCCCATTGTCACCATCGAAATGGAAGGCGGCGGCATCATCAAGGCTGAGCTTTATCCTGATATTGCTCCCCAGTCCGCATATAACTTTATCTCTCTGATCAAGGCCGGATTTTATAACGGCCTCGGCTTCCACAGGGTCATCCCCGGTTTTATGATTCAGGGCGGCTGCCCGCTCGGCACCGGCACCGGCGGCCCCGGCTACTGCATTAAGGGTGAATTCCTGTATAACGGCGTGGATAATAAGCTCAAGCATAAGCGCGGCGTTCTGTCCATGGCCAGAAGCCAGTCTCCCAACTCTGCCGGCAGCCAGTTCTTCCTGATGCATAAGGACTCTCCGCATCTGGACGGTCAGTATGCTGCATTTGGCAAGGTCATCGAGGGCATGGAGGTTGTCGATGCCATCGCCGATACGCCTACCGATTTTTCCGACCGCCCCACGACCCCGCAGGTCATGAAGACGGTCACGGTGGAAACCTTCGGAGAAGAGTATCCCGAACCCAAGAAGCTGGGCGATCCCTACGCCCGGTTCCGTTAAAAGTCAAAAGCCTCCCCTTCACAGGGGAGGAGATATGGGGGCGTACCGGTTTCGACGGGGATAGTGAGGCCGGAATAGCGAGCAGAGGTGTCTGACCTCTTTAAACCGGGCAATTTTTTCTAAATTAACTGACAACAATACTGTTGCACTGGCCGCCTAATTAGGCCGCCCGTCCACCCCGGGAGGACCACGACCCGGGCTTGGGCGTGATCTAGTGGTACTCGTGCGTGCGCAAAGCTTTGAGCGCACCATGCATCATGAAGCTACCAAGCTGCGGAGAGTGTTTGTTCCCGCCGCAGCGAGGGAATGCAAATAACAAACTGCGCTCGGAGAAGTTCCTTCCAAGTTATTTTCGGACAGGGGTACAACTCCCCTCGCCTCCACCATAGAAGGACTCATATTTCGATAGAATATGAGTCCTTCTTTCTTTATTCCACCTACTATACCAAACATAAAAAATCTTAGTTCTCATTAAAGTATCTTTCGCTTTGCATATGGATATGCTCTTTCTTTTATCATCTGACGGAGGCAGATACATGGAAAAACTGAAAAAACGGACTTCTATTTCTTTACTTATCAAGCTTATCTTAGCCATTTCCGCGATTCTGGGCGTGTATCTTTCTTTATCCGGAAAAGGCTTTATGGGCGGGGGAACGGCGCTGCTGTATTTTACCATCCAGTCCAATCTGTGGATCGCGGCGGTATGCCTTGCCGGGGCTGCCCTGATTGCGCTGCGCGTGCAAATCCTTGACTGGATGTACATAATAAAGCTTGTGTTTACGGTGTCGATCACCCTTACGGGCTTTGTTTTCTGCTTCATTCTGGCGCCGACCATGAAGGAAGGAGCATGGGTTTTCAAGAACATTTTGACCCATGTGGTTGTCCCTGTTCTGGCAATTGCCGATCTTCTGGTTTTTGACTGTCGATTTTCCTATAAGTTCCGGCACAGCCTGTATACAGCGATTCCGCCATTGTATTATATGGCTTTCTCGGCTGTAGGCTATGTGCAGGGCTGGAATTTCGGCGGGGGAAAGAATTATCCCTATTTCTTCCTGAACTGGGGCTCTCCCGCCGGCATCTTTGGCTTTACAAAGGAGCTGCCCTTTATGGGCGTTTTCTGGTGGCTGGTGGTACTGCTTCTCTTCCTGTTTGCTGTATCTGCTCTGTATATTGCGCTTATGAGAAAAACTGAAGTTAAGGAAAAACAATTCTGATACATGAAAAAGCACTCGAACACATCATTCGAGTGCTTTTTCATGTATCAGTTCTCCGATCAGTGTCCTGAAAAATACGATCTCATAACTGCTCAGCGAAATATGGCTGGCAAAATAACAGCAGCGCAGTATATTATATTTCAGCAATGCTTTTCATACCATGGAAGCATACAGATCTCTGTCCAGCCTGATTTGGCCGGTTGGTCAGGGCAAGCATTATTTACGATATGTTTACAATACCTTTCTTGACTGGGACATGACTTCACAATATGATAATCATATAGACGATAAACTTATCATTTTCAGAGGAGGAACAGCTTATGAAAAAGATCATAGAGATTGTCCTTTGCCTTGGATTGGTGCTTGGTTTTGGGGGGTGTGCTGCACCGGAGCAGAATGATATTGCGCCCGCTGTGGTTTCCGTTGAGGAAGTTGGCAGTCAGTTTAACCCGGATCCCTTTGATGAAAGCCTGCTTCAATATATTTCCTCTGTTCAAGATGGAAGCTATATGATTTCACCGCTTAGCTTCCGTTATGCCCTTGGAATTTTGCTTGCCGGTGCATCGGGTGACACAAAGACGGAATTATTGCAAGCACTTGATGTTTCCTCTGAGGCGGAATGGGAAGCCTCGTGCCTTGCCTTCAATGGATTTTCGGTCAGTTTATCACAGACGGCATCAGAACAGCAGAAAAACGATAAGAATACCCATACATTGAAAATTGCGAACTCTGTATGGAAGCGGAATGATATTCCTGAAGATTTCCATGCGGACTACTTAGAGAGAATTCAGAAGAGCTATGCGGCAGATAACTACACCTTTACAAATAAAAACGCAGTGAAACAGATAAATTCCTGGGTCAAAGAGAAGACCAACGGTTTTATTCCGGAGCTCTTAGCGAAGGATAGTGTTGCTACGGATTTCTCGCCCGTGGTTTTAATGAACGCCCTTTATTATAAGGACAACTGGGTGCAGCGTTTTTCCCGGAACGCTACAAAAAACGGCGATTTTACCATGGCAGATGGCACGGTGACCAAAAAGAGCTTTATGCATATTGAGGAGAAATATGATTATTATGAAGATGAATCTACGCAATTGGTGATTCTTCCGATGCAATCCGGTGTCTATATGGCCTATGTGCTCGGCAGCACGGAGAATCTGGGGGAGAAGTTTGCACAGGTGAGCACGGAGACGGTTCAGGTCGCAATTCCGAAAATTGATTTGGAGACATCCTTTGCCGATGGACAGCTGATGGACTTCCTGAAAACACGCGGCGTCAATAAGGCTTTTGACGAGTATCAGGCCGATTATTCCGCTATGCTCAATACGCCGATCTGGGTAGAAGATATCATTCAAAAAACACGCCTGAATACGGATGAAAAGGGTGTTGAGGCGGCAGCTGTTACTGAGATTGAAGGGGAAGCCGCTCCTGAACCTGACGCTGATATTAAGATTTTTACCGCTGACCGCCCATTTAGCTTCTACATTTACAATTCAGTAAACGGCATCACCAATCTGATCTTTGCCGGGGAGATTGTGGATTAATAATAAATGAGCCTCTGACCGGTGTGAAATTGCCAGTCAGAGGCTCACTTTTACTTGAGAAATTCATTGAGTCGCATTCATAGGCGGCATTGTGAATCATAGCATAGGCCGTTATATTGTCAATGCTCATCCGTATTCTTTTTTGCGGAAAAATGATGATATAAGTCTATTTTAGGAGGACAGTTCCTTCAGGGTGTTCGCGATATCTTTTTCAATGAGCTGCCGCATACTGCTCTGATATTTGGATAGATCTACACTGCGAATGGAGGCAATTATTTTGGGAATATACTCCGGTTTTGCCTTACCGACTTGTGCCAGAGCCTTGATGCATTGCCTTGCAGAAATCGGTTTTTCATCTTCTATATGGGAGAGATATTCAGGAAGGATCGCATCAAAATGATGCTCGTTATCCCACTTCGCATTGGCGGCCAGAAGATAAAATGCACGATTGCGGACCAGGGAATTGGGATGATTCAAGACAGATGCAAAAACAGGTAAATACTTGTACCATTGGTTGTTCTCACGGCTTTCGGCAATGACTTTTTCTGTGAATTCACAAGCACTTTTATTATTTTTGTTTGTCAATTCCGCAAGAATTTGCTGTATTTGTTCTTCCGGGATTTTCATACAATATTTCCTCCTTAAAACAGCCTAATGGCTATCTGCGCTTGCAGCAGTGTTTTGTTTTCCTATTTTAAACCCAAAACAGATGATTTTCAATAGGGCGGCTCGCACATCGTGTCGGATATAATAAAGACAATTTTTACCTATTGCAAAATAAACTTGACTTATGAGCGGCAATTAATTATTATCTAATATGGGAAAAGTTTTATCCAAAATTATGGGCTAAATTATAAAAATATATTGCAATCTTCTGTCTTGCACCGGATTCCCAGGATATACATTTTTTAATCTGATTTACATATATCTTTTTTTGAGGTACATCCATGCGACTGATTACTGTTGGAAAAAAAGAAATAAAAGGTTTTGTGGACTTCCCGGATCAACTGTACAAGGATGATCCGAATTATGTTCCGTATATGAAAGCAAGTCTGCGGAAAACCCTATATAAGCTTATTATAATCGAAAAAACCTATCATGCACTGATGATTTTGAGTGATGAAGGGGAAATTCTCGGACGTGTTCTGTTTACGATAGAAACCAATCGGCAGCTTCATACCGATAAGTGCGGCTTTTTCTCTCTGTATGAATGTGTAGAAGACTTTGCGGTTTCTGATTTTCTGCTTGCCGGTATGGTAAACATGATGCGGAAAATGGATGCAGAGTATGTTTCCGGCACCTACTTCCCGGCTGACCCTGATAACCGCCGCGGTTTTCTTGTCAAGGGCTTTGATCGCCAGCCGGTCATCTTTACCTCCTATAATCCGCCGTATTATAACGATCAGATGGAACATTTCGGCATGAAGAAGCAGATCGATTCTCTGCAATACCGTCTCAACATTGCCGAAAATCAGGAGTATTACGCTAGGCTTTCTGCAATGGTACTTCGCCGCCAGAAGCTGCATCTGGATCACCTGAATCGTTCCAATCTGGAGCGGGATATTATTGATGTGCAGAAGGTTCTGGAGTCGGCAAACACGGAGCTGAACTATCAGGGCGCACCCACTATGGAGGAAATGCGGCGGATATTCACATCCTGGCAGCGGTTCCTTCTGGATGACCTCATCGTGATTGCCAGAAGGGATTCCGATAACTCTCCTGTTGGCTTCGGTATTGCAATTCCGGATTTTTATCAGCTTTTCAAGGCTGCCAATGGCAAAATGGATCTTCGAGGCATCTGGATCATGACGATGCACCGAAATAAAATCAACGCAGCCAGAGCCATTATGCAGTATGCCATTCCGGAGTATCGAAAGAGAGGAATTTTTGCCGTTGGTTATTCCGCTCTCCAGCAGGCCTTCCTGAACCACGGCATGGAGTATGTAGAGGCCGGTACCATCATGGAAAACAATACGGATTCCTTCTCTGTCCTTGAACACGTTGGCGGAGAGCTTTCCCGGGTGTACAGAATTTATTATAAGGATTTGCGGGAGGAGACAGACGCATGATCGAAGTGTTGGTTTTGTTTGTTCTTCCTGTATTTATCATCTGGCTTACTCGGGCGGTACCGTTTTTCTCTCGATTTGGGGCCATCTCCATATGTTATGTCGTTGGCTTTATCCTCGCTGTCCTGCCGCTGCCTTACGATAAATCTATTACGGAAACGGTTGCCTCAGTGTTGATTGCACTGGCGATTCCGCTGGTTTTATTCAGCTTTAATCTTCTTGATATTCGGAAGCTGGCAGGGAAGACCCTTCTCAGTTTTGGTCTTGTTATTGTTGTTGTATTGCTCTGCTCCGCACTTGCTGCCTGGATCGCAAATCGCGCCGGGATGGAGAATGCTTCTGCCTACGGCGGGATGACCACCGGCTTATACATCGGCGGCGTACCCAATATGTTCGCCATCGGCAAAGCCCTGCTGAAGGATTCTACTGCAATCAATGCGGCGAATATCTCCGATTCCATTTACGGCGGCTTCTTCTTCATGCTGATTCTCACCGTGATTCACCCCATTTATCGCCGTTTTCTCGGTGACAGAGTGGAGAAGGCTGTACTGACGGAAACGGCTGTTGAGCCTGCGCTGCCTCTTGAGTATGATTTTGCATCGATTCCCAGAGATCGAAAGCATATTTTTAAGCTGATCGGCGTCATGCTTCTTGCGGCGACCTGCCTTGGGATCGGCGCTGTGCTGGAGATTCTCATCAACGGCGATATGAGCGGAAGCCTTTACATCATGGTTACGGTATCCGTTCTTGGCATTGTGTTCAGCTTCATCCGTCCCATTCGGGAGGTCAAAGGTTCTTATCAGATCGGTCAGTATCTGATTCTGGTATTCTCTCTGGGCTTGAGTATGAGTCTGGATCTTGGAAAGCTGATTTCCAGCCTGCTTCCGACGATTCTGTTCATTGCCTCTGTAGAGATCGCGGCAATGATCATCCATATGATTCTCTGCAAGCTGTTCAGAATCGACGGCGGTATTGCCCTTATTACGGCCATTGCCGGATTCTATGGCCCTCCTTTTATTGCCCCGACAGCCAGTGCCTACGGCGACAGAAGCCTGATTGCCCCCGGTGTCATTTGCGGCACAGTGGGTCTTGTGGTCGGCAATATTCTCGGTATTGCGCTTGGTTCGCTTTTACTGAATATCTTATGATAGAAAAATCCTGCTCGGAGGAAATTTCTGAGCAGGATCATTTTTTTGCGTATTTGCGTTGCCGAATTACTTGCCGGGATGCGATGATGTCGCTCTCTTCAATGATTTTACGATAACACAGGCGATAAACGGCAAACCTATGTACCCGATGAGGGGGTAGAAGGCAGCTACCAAACTGTTGAAGGGGAGAAGGCTGACAAAATAAGCACACACAACGATGCCGACTGCCATCAGCCGATTTGCATTTTTTCCCCGGATCGGCATGCGGCTGCATACAGACCAGAGCATCAGGGAGCTTGAGGAAAAGATGCCGCCTACAAGGATGATGGAGAACAGCGCACCAAGCCAGTAATAGATTCTATTCGCCAGATAGAGAACCGGAATATCTAATCCTGCGGTATTGTTTCCATTGAGGAGGATCGCTGTGCTGATGACCGTGATAGACAGAATCAGTGCTCCACTGCCGACAATAACACCGTAATTCAGTTCCTTTTGGCTTCCGGCATGTTTACCGAGTTGGGAAAAATAAGTACTTCCCGGCATAAAGGTCAGGCTCACATACAGAAGACCGCTTAATGCCCAATGCGGTGCAGCCTGAAAAGGGGAGAGGGAGACGGTGCAGGAAGGTATTTGAGAAAAACTTCCATAATCCCGCAGAATCGTGATGATGCCGACACCAATCGAGAAAATGATGATCGCCGGGCTGAGAGAGGATAAAATGGAAATCATCCGCTCAAAACCGAGGAGATATACCGACAGGACAACGATTGCCATGATGGCAGAGCCGATGAGGTTGGGGATGCCATAATACTCATTGAGGGTTGCACCCGCTCCGGCAAAGAGAACCGGGATGAGAAGCAAAAGCGTACCTGTAACCAGAATTGCATAAGCCTTTCCCAGTCGTTTTCCGCAAAAGAAGAGGAAAGGGTCATATTTTTCCTCCTGCTGATTGGCAAAACCGGAGCGCAGTAAAAAGCAGCCGATGAGAATAAAGCCGGCCAGATTGATGAGCACGACGCCATAGCTCCAATAGCCGAAGCTTGAGAAAAATTGCAGTACCTCCTGCCCTGTGGCGAAGCCGGAGCCGATGACCCAGGCCATAAAGGCGCCGCCGATTTTCACTATGGATGAAAGCCGAGCCTGTTCCTTCATGAAACCTCCAATCATCTTCTGCGAAATGGATATTACAGTCTCCCGATCAGCTTTGCGCCATGCTCCTTCAGCCATGTACGCCGGACTTTGTAGTCCGGCAATACTTTTTCAACAAGCGACCAGAAGGCAGGGGAGTGGTTCATTTCCTTCCGATGGCACAGCTCATGCACTACGACATAATCCCGGACCTCTTCCGGACAGAGCATCAGCAGGCAGTTAAAATTCAGATTTCCCTGACCGGAGCAGGAGCCCCATCTGGTTTTCTGATTTCGTATGGTAATTCTTCCATAGCTGACCCCAACCAGGGGTGCATATTTTTGCACACGCATGGGAACATCCGTCAATGCCTGATTGCCAAGGGCTTGGAGCTGTTCAGAAGAAAAGCGCTCCGGCATGGATTGGTTTTGCTGTTGGAGCTGTGTCAGATGCACGGAAATCCATTGCCTGTGATCTGCGACAAATCGGTCGATCATTTCCTGCGGGATACCGTAGGGCGCGCGAACGATCACGCGCAAATCGCGTGCAATCTGCAATGCCATGGTTTTTCGGTGGCTGCGAATGATTTCTATCTTATAATCTGACATTTAATTATTGATTCTGTGATGGGCAGAGGGACTGTCAACGGTGAGCCGCTCGAAGGTGTAGCCATTTTCCAGACCCCACTGGATGATCCGCTCAACAGCGGCAACGCTGTAGCCCTTGATGTCGTGCTGGAGCACAACAGAGGCACTGCGGTCTGTGCAGCCATCAATGACATTTTTCACGATTTCATCGGTATCGGTCGTCTCACCGGCATCACCGGACAGAACATTCCAGTCAAAATACTGATATCCGCGCTCTCTTACAGCTTCAGTCAGCCTCGTCATAATACCGGGATTAAAGCTGCTGACACGGTTAGAGCTGCCGCCGGGGAAGCGGAGGAGCTTTGTCCTCTCACCGGTCTGCTCATAAATGATATCCGACATTTTTTCTAGGTCAGCGAAGTAAGCATCCTCACTGGAATAAATATCATCATAATCGTGCGTAGCGGAATGGATGCCGACGCTGTGGCCTCTGCGGAATTCTTCGCCGATCAGATTGGAGTCGCCTGCTTTTGTGACAAAGAATGTGACCTTGACATTATAGCGGTCCAGTACATCCAAAAGCTCCTGGGTGTATTTGCCTGGGCCATCATCAAAGGTGAGATAAATCACATTACCGTTAGAGGCGGGCTCTTCGGAGGAATTGCTGTTTTCCTCTTCCGAAGAATTGGCCGGCTCAAAAGCAGGCGCCTTCAGTCCGAAAGGATAAATGGAGCCGTCCGGTGCAGTGGAGCTGAGCGTGTCGTTTTCAAGGCTCATAAAAGGGGAGAAGGTGAAGGGTTCTCCGTCATCAATGGTGATCAGCACATTCGGCATAATATCAGATTCATTGGCTGCAATCAGGATGGGGTGTGCATCCCCTTTGTAGAGCGGTTCGCCGATGCTTTGGGTGCCATCCTCAAGATAGCTGATCGTCTGAACGGTCATGCTGGAATCCTTGCTGGCCGGCACAATGCAGTAGACCTCGCTGCCGCCCACAACGATCATGCGGTTTTCAGGAATGGCGCAGAGGAACGTATATTGATCCCATTGTCCGCTGGTAACGACACATTGATCGATCGCTTTCTTTGTCTGGCTTTCTGCAACGCCCAGATATGCGACAGCAGCCCGGCATCCATAGGAGGCTGCCTGGGTACGAAGTGCATCCAGCGTGGGCGGATCGGGTTCTTCCGGCTGCGGGGCAGGGATCGTGATTTCCGGCTGTGCAGTGAGAGGCTCCGCCTGCTGCGGGGTGGGCTCAGACTGCGTTTGCTCCGCAATCGGTGCTTCCGGTTCCGGTGACGGTTCTGGTGCAGCGGTTTTTTTACAGGCAGTAAAAAGAAGCGTGATCAGCAATAAAATAGTGAGTACCTTGATCTTTTTCATTTTGTGTTTGTCCCTTTGTCGATAAAATCTGATTTATAAAATGGGTGGCAATAATTAGTATTATGTAACCTGCCAATAGTATTATATTCATTTCTTATTTGACTGTCAACGGCACAAAGCGTGAAAAATATGTAGAAAAAGAAAAAATAATGCCCTGCTTTTTGGTCGAAATTCGAGAGAGAAAGAAAAGCTTAAGATTCTTCTCTATAGAGCTATGCCGGGTGCCGCTGAACAGGATGGGAGAAGAAAAATGAGCGGCTGCTTCACATTTGGACAGGGAAGCAGCCACTCAGAAAATCAGTATCTTGGGGTAATATAATGCCGTTCAGAATCCGGTGTCGGACGCATATGGATACCGGATACCACACCCATAGCCATGAACATGGTGACAATAGAGCTGCCGCCATAACTGACAAAGGGGAGCGTCAGACCGATAACCGGGAATACACCGAGGCACATGCCTACATTAACGCCGATCTGGAAAACCAGCATGGCGGCGATGCCGAAACAAATCAGGCGGTTCATATAGTTTCTGGATTTGAAGCCCACGACCACGCAGCGCATCACAATACAGCATAGCAGTACGATGATAAAGATGCAGCCAAGAAGCCCCAGCTCTTCGCCAATGGAGGAGAAAATGAAGTCGGTATGCTGTGCGTTGAGCGCACCGGACTGGGTGCGGATGCCATGGAACAGGCCCTGTCCGGTGAGACCGCCGTTGCTCAGGGAGTATAAGCTCTGCTTGGTATGCCACCGAATGTCCAGACCCTCAGCATCAATGGTGGAGTCAAAAATCATAAGGATGCGGTTTTTCTGATCCTCTCTCATGACATATTTCCATGCAAGCGGCATAGCACCTGCCGCAGCCGCAAAGCCGCCCAGGAACCACCAGAGCTTTACGCCGCCGAGATAGGCCATGACGATGAAGATAAACACATAAACCAGCGCAACGCCAGCATCCCTACAGAGGATCAGAATCAGCAGAACAATGAAGCCCAGGTGGGCAGCCATGCTGAAAATGGACTTAAAGGAAGAGATGTGCTCCTGATGGATGGACATCGTTTTTGCAAGAATGATGATAAAAGGGATCTTGCAGACTTCGCCGGGCTGCATATTGAAGGGAAAACCGGGCAGATGGATCCAGCTTCGCTGACCGGTGTCACCGGCAATACCGAAAGGAATCAGCAGAAGCATGAACAGAAGATTAAAAATAAACAGGATATCGCGCCGCTCAGCAAAAATATCCACATCAATCAGGGTGAACAGAAAATACATGCCGATGCCAAGCAGCAGCGCAAAGCTTTGCACCAGTACATAACGGGAGTTCCCAAAATAATTGGTGGCACTGGCAATGATAAAAATACCAAACACCGTAGCCAAAGAACACAAGAGCAGTAAAAGCATATCGCCCTTGTGAAAAAATTCACGAATTGCCTGCGCAATTTTACTCATGGGTTTGCTCCTTTCCAAACGAGCTCCCTATATTTTATCATCAAATGCAAATAATGTAAATAAAAAAGTTGTTTTAAGGAAGCAAAGAGTGTATAATAAGGAACAGACAGGGAATCAGATTTGACCCGGAGGCAAACAATGGATTTCATTACAAGCAATGTTGAGCAAACAGAACGGCTGGGGTTGGCATTGGCATGGCAGCTTCGACCGGGAGATGTGGTTGCCTTTTTTGGCGATCTGGGGGCAGGGAAGACGGCCTTCATCCGCGGCATGGCAAAAGGCCTCGAAATTGAGGAGATGGTCACAAGCCCGACCTATACCATCGTCAATGAATATCTCTCCGGAAGACTCCCCCTGTTTCATTTTGATATGTATCGGTTGGACGGCCCGGATGATCTGTTCGACATCGGCTGGGATGATTATCTGACCCGCGGCGGCGTGTGTGCGGTCGAATGGAGTGAGCGCATTGAAGAAATTCTCGACGGTGCTATCCGTGTGACCATTCGCCGGGATAAAAACCGGGAAGACTGCCGCATTATTCACATTGATAATGGAGGATCCCATGCTGATTATGTCTTTTGAATCTTCGGCGAAGGCCTGTTCTGCCGCGCTGCTGCGTGACGGACAGCTTTTGGCGGAATATTTCCAGAACAGCGGACAAACCCACAGTCGCACCCTGATGAAAATGGCAGAGGATATGCTGCAAAACTGCGACCTCACGCCCAAGGATGTGGATGCAGTTGCCTGTGCTTCCGGGCCGGGCAGCTTTACCGGCGTGCGCATCGGTCTGGCCGCAGCGAAGGGCTTTGCCTGGGCGGGGGAGCTGCCCTGCTATGGCATTTCCACACTCGAAGCAATGGCTTACGGCGTTCTGCCCTTCAAGGGGCTGATTATCGCGGCTATGGATGCCAGAAGAAGTCAGGTTTATAACGCTCTGTTTTCATCCGATGGCGATCATCTGACACGTATCAGCCCGGATCGTGCAATCAGCATTGAAGAATTGAGTGCCGAGCTTAAAAATTATCCGGAAAATAAAATTTTAATTGGCGATGGCGCCAGCCTGTGTTATAATACATTGGGGACACAAATCGACGATCTTCACCTTGCCCCGGAGCATCTTCGTCACCAGCGAGCTTCCGGCGTAGCGCTTTGTGCATATGCCAGAGCTTCTCAGGGCGAGGCGGGTGATGGCGTCAGTCTCACACCGAATTATCTTCGCCTGTCTCAGGCAGAGCGGGAACGATTAGAAAATAAATTAAAGGGAGATCATTAAATTATGGGTAGCTTACATGTACTCGACCATCCGCTGCTTCAGCATAAGCTTTCTATCCTTCGTGATAAGAACACCGGCGTCAAGGAATTCCGCGAAATTGTCGGTGAAATCTCTGCTCTGATGTGCTATGAGGCCACCAGAAACCTTCCTACCGAGGAAGTTCAGATTGAGACCCCCGTTGCCATGGCAACGACCAGAGTTCTTGCGGGCAAGAAAATGGCCATTGTTCCTATCCTGCGTGCAGGTCTCGGCATGGTTGATGCCATCATCGAGCTGATTCCTTCTGCTAAGGTTGGCCATATCGGCCTTTTCCGTGATCCGGAGACCCATGAGCCTGTTCAGTATTACTGCAAAATGCCCCCTGATATTTCTGAGCGTCAGGTATTCATTGTCGATCCGATGCTGGCAACCGGCGGCAGTGCCTCTGCGGCGATTCGGATTCTCAAGGAAGAATACGGCTGCAAGTATATCACCCTGATGGATATTATTGCAGCGCCCGAAGGAATCGATGTGATCCGTACTGAGCATCCCGATGTTGATCTTTTTGTTGCTGCTGTGGACCAGAAGCTCAACGAGCACGCCTATATCATCCCCGGTCTGGGCGATGCAGGCGACCGTATTTTCGGCACCAAGTAATCCTTTTTGAATACACGAAGCGCCCTGATCTTTTTCGGATCAGGGCGCTTTTGCTATATGGGAGAGGCTATGCGATTGAAAGAATTATTTGCTTTCCAGATAGCGCATGATGATCGTAGCGATTTGGGCGCGGGGAGCGCTGGCCTTGGGATTGAGGAGGGTGCCGCCGGTGGTCTTTACGCCGGTGATGAGGCCTTCCTGCGTTGCCCAGATCAGGGCATTCTCTGCATAGCTGCCTGCCTTGGCTGCATCGGGGAAGTCCAGCTTGCCATTTACTTCGGGGCTTCCTTCATAGCGGTAGAGGATGGCAGCAATCTGCTCGCGGGAAATCTCGCGGTTGGGCAGGAACGTGCCGTCAGAATAGCCGGTGACGATGCTGTTCTCAGCTGCCCACAGGACGGCTTTGGCATAGTATCTGCCGTCTGCTACATCGGAGAACTGCTTGTCCGTGGTAAATTCAGGCTCTCCGGCAATGCGGTAGAGGATCGTAACGAGCTGACCGCGGGTCACGGTGCCGTTTGGGTTGAAGATGCCGTCGGAAATGCCCTTCATCAGGCCGGTTTCCACGCAGTAGTCTATGCCTGCATGTGCCCAGGTGCCTGCCTTGGGTGCATCGGTGAAGACCTTGGAGGGGCAGGCTTCGCCGCCGTTACATACATAGTCGGGATCCTTCTCGCCGCAGCGGCTGCACTTGCCGTTTACATAATTGTGTCCAAGCGCTGCCATTTCGTCAGCAACATAGCTCTCGCCGCACTCGCAGGTGTAGGTGGTGTAGCCTTCCTCGGTGCAGGTGGGGGCGGTAACTGCTGCAGCGTAGCTGTGCTCATGCACAGGAGGCTGCGGTTCGCCGCCAACATCCTCGAAGGTCAGGCTCTTCAGGGTAAACTTGTAATTGGCGGTCATGCCGGTGTAGGCGTCAATGACAATCTTATCGGCATCAATGCCGGTGTCGGCGTAGGAGAACATCTCGGTGAAGTTCTCACCGTCTTCACTGCGGAAGCAGGTGTAGTTGTCGCCGATCTTCTCAATGCGCAGCCAGTAGTCAGCGCCGCTGGTAGCAAAGCCGGGCGTGGAGTTAAGGTCAGCGCTGTCGGCGGTAATGCTGCCGTCTACGCGCAGGAAGTTCTGCATTGCGCCGTCGCCGCCGCGGATACCGGCCATATTGTCATAGCCTTCGCCGGCAGCTGCATAGAAGCCGAAGAACTGATAGTAACCGTTGCTTGCGCCGTTGGTGTCAAAGGCAACCTTCAGCGTAGCAGCCCAGTCGCCCTCGACCTCGATCGCAACCAGATCCTCAGGCGTGGCAGCCTGATCACCGGAGTTCTGATCGTTGCAGGTTACGATGGCGTTTCTGGTAGCAATCAGGGCAAGACCCGTGCCTGCGGCGATTGCGCTCTGCTTCTGGCCGATGATGGCG
>JAZQOW010000094.1:0-68185 GCA_045628065.1 Faecousia sp. | reverse complement strand
AAAGAGTCGTATACTTATGATAGCCATGGGCGGCTGACAAATAAGAACATTACTCTTCCGAACGCGCAGACAGCCAACATCCAGATTAATTACGGTGACGGTTTAAGCAGAGTAACCTCTGTGAGCACACCCGTCAGCAATAGGACAGGGGAATAGGACAGGGGAATAGGACAGGGGACGGTTCTCCGTCCTGAGTAAATTGGTTCGGAAATCATTTGATTTGTTGAGTAAACCAACGTTAATCTTTGCAAAAAAGTTGAGGACAGAAAACCGTCCCCTTGTATTCATATTATCCCCTGTCCTATTAGTTAGTCTGTCTTCCTCCCCTGTCTTCCTTGATTTTTAGTTTATCATCATATTGATTTGCTCCATAGTATTAACAGCCTCTGGGTGAATCGACTGGATTCCTAATTTTTCTGTTAGAATTTTTCTGTTTTTTAATCCTTTGGGAGTGCAAAAATCCTTTATTTCCTCTGATAGTGAGAAGAACATCCCATCTCCGAGCGGTTCCCATACCGCCGCGTCACAACATGTTATGTCCGGCGGGAAATATTTTTTGCAATAATCCGGTCCATAATAATTACCCCAATAGATTGCATTTACTATTCCGTACTCTGTCGGCTGTGTTTGGGCAAAACCATTCGGTGGATTTCGCTCCAAAGCCATGTCAACGCTTACAGCCATATCATCCATCCGGGCAAAAAACGGATGTAGCAATTCAATCAGCGTTTTCACACAATTTTGATACCGAGCACAGAACTCCTCATCAGTCAACTTATCATATGTGAATGATAAATGAAGTGTATTCCATTGCATCTCCTTCTTTGACTGGGGCAACGCTGGTCCTTTATTGAATGCTTTTGTTATCAACAGCTTCCAAAATCCAGTCGCTTTATTCTTCTGTGAACTACACAGTTCTATGGTCAAAACATCTTTATCGCTGTACGCTCTCTCAAACATGTCTTCCCGGTCTGTATGGAATTTGATGTAACGATTGTTTGTGAGGTTGCCAGCAAAAATCATTTTAGGAGGATAAAAGTCGTACTCTCTAATAGAATTCAGAATCCGAAGCGCTAACTCATGTGAATGTGTATCGTCGAAATATAGTAAACATGCAGTAAATTGCGGCTTTTCATATTTTTCATACATTTTTATTACACCCACCTAACAATGACATTTTTAATAGATTCCAATGCATCAATGATACTTTGTGGCGGCTTTGAGCTAAATAAGACAGGGGACGGTTTGAAACCACTGAAAAAGTCTTCTTTACGTAAACTGCTAGTTCGAATTTTAATAAAAAGGCAAGAGTTTCATTTAATATCCGAGCTTGAATGTTTTATATTTCAACCATAATTTTTGAGTTATTGACTTTTTCAGTGGTTTCGGGCGGTTCTCTGTCTTGAACTTTTTTCGAAATAAATCAGCATATAATTGTTCGATAATCAAGAATATCTAAACCATTTCAACCGAAATATGGAGCCACTAACCGCAAGACAGAGAGCCGACCCCTGTCCTATATGCCTTCACAAATGCGGTCATTGTCATCTATGGTTCCGTCCAAGCTCTGACGGCTCCGAATCAGTCTTCCGAGGCTATCATACTCAAAAGAATAGACATCGTCAAGTTTTTTTACCGTATTTCTGCCAGAATCCTCTGACACTATAATAGTCGCCTGCCGCTCCAGTGTGTCTTCGCTGTTATTGACATAACGCTTCGCTGTTTTCTGCACTCTGACCCGATCAAACCGTGAGCAGGCCGGTAAGCGAATCATTCAACCGAACCTGTACGGTGTTCTGTTTCTGACAGCAATTCAAAAGCTGGCGGGACATTCGTTTTCTCTATTTCAATTGCGCGAGATGGAATTCTATGCTATACTGAAACAAACGGAGAAAGGAATTATCACTATGGCAAGAACCATTCTTTTTGATCTGGATGGCACACTGACCGATTCCGGCGAGGGTATTATCAACTGCGTGATCCCGGCGCTTGCGCATTTTGGGCTGCCGATTCCCTCCCGGGATGCGCTTCGCAGTTTTGTGGGACCTCCTCTTTTTGACAGCTTTTTCCGTCACGGCGTTCCGGCTGATAAAACGGATGAAGCAGTTGCGGTATTCCGCTCCCGATACCTGACAACGGGAATTTATGAAAATCATCCCTATCCCGGTATTCCGGAGCTATTACAGGCTCTTTGCAGCCGGGGCGATACCCTGCTCGTTGCTACCTCAAAGCCGGAACAGCTTGCCAACACCGTGCTTGACTACTTCGATCTGGCAAAGTATTTCACCTGCGTCTGCGGTGCGACCATGGACGAAAGCAGAGTCACCAAGGAGGATGTGATCGCTTATCTTCTCTCCCAGTATGGCGACAAGGCCAATATGGTCATGGTCGGTGATACCCATTTTGATATACTGGGCGCCGCCTTCCATGGTATTCCTGCCATCGGTGTAAGCTGGGGCTACGGCAGCGTAGAGGAAATGCAAAAGGCCGGTGCTGCTGCCATTGCCAATACGCCGGAAGAGCTTCTAAAGCTTCTTGCGTAAAATCAGGAAACTGCCTGCTTGTGGAAAAAACAAGCAGGCAGTTTTTTGTCATGTCATATCGCCGCCGAGAATCTCGCCGGTGTAATAATCTACATCCACATAAACCAGTTCCTCAATTTCACCGTCTGTGTTTTTATAGGTCAGCTCCCATGCAATACGAGAGACTTTACTATATTGGTGATGAATGTCGGTCGGTTCCTTATCGCTGAAAATCCAGTTGGGAAGAACGATTTTTATTTCAGCAGAAGTCAGCTGATACGCATCCACATTCACTTTTCCGCAATTGCGGACGATTTCTTCCGCCTGCTCCTGTGTCAGAGGCTCATCTCCCGGCTCATGGTCATCGACCAAGGGGAAATCAAATACATTGCAGCCGCATAGACGACCGCTCACAGGATTCACTCCGATGCGAACCATCTGATAGGCGTTGAACAGATCCTCGTTGACCTGATAGCAGAATTCATAAGAATAGTACTGCTCATCATATTCTGTATGCCCGATCAGCTCGTAGCCCTGTCGCACCGGCAGGATGGAATAGTATTTCTCTGCTAATGCCTGCGCCTCCGCTTCGGTCTGGCAAACTGGCGCATCGCTTTCTTCTACCCAGTCCGTGCTGTGCATGGATAAGAGCGCACCATCCTCCGCGCTGTAGGTGACCTCGGTCATAATGTTGGCCCGGGTAAAAGTGACAAGCGCCTCTTCCCTGCCATACAGCACATTTTCCTGCCTGGCAACCGACATGGCTTCGGTGTCCACATCCTCCAGACCGACACTTTTCAACAGGGCAACTGCCTGCTGAATGAAATCTTCATCCGAGAGCGGCGATGCCTCCGCCGGGACTTCCTCAAGCTGATATTTTTCTGTGGAATGGACATCATGAACCCCCATTCCATCATAAGCATAGTATTCCGGTTCCGGCAAGGACCACTTTCGGTAGGTTCCATAGCCTATCGTACCAATACTCAGAAGCAGAACAACACAGGCCGCAAGCAGCACCACCCGGCGAACCGGATGTTTCGTTTTTATCGGTTTTTGCTCAGCAAGCAGCATGATTTGCTGCTTCATAGCCTCCCTGGCTTCCGTTGTCGGTGTAATCCGATCATAGGCGTTTTTTATTCGCTCGCTTCTCAATTAAATCCCTCCTAAACGATTTTTCAGCAGGGCTCTACCGCGCCGGAGATCGCTGCGGACAGTAGCATCTGCACGGTGGAGGATTTTGGCGATACTGGCTGTACTGTAACCCTCGTAGTAATATAAGTAAATCACCGCAGCGTATTTCTCCGGCAGAGCAGCAATTGCCAGTAAGGTCTCATCCGGCTCAGGGTCTGAAACACTGCATTCCATCGCATTCTCCAGCGGTACATCCTTCCGCCGGGAACGCCGAAGCTCATCCCTGCAAACATTTCTTGCAGTTGTGATCAGCCATGCTTTTTCATGATTGATATCCCGAAAGGATTTCTGCGCACGAATGAGTCGAAGAAAGGTTTCCTGTACAGCATCCTCCGTATCCGCTGCATTCATGAAAAAAGGATAACATATGTGATAGACCATGGTTACATTTCGGTCATATATTTCTGTCCAGTTCAAATACTCACCTTCTTTGTTATATACACGAAACAGCGGGTTCGATTGTTGCAATCGTTCAAGTATGATAATAATGAAAAAACTTAAAAACGCAATTGTGGTCTTACAAATAATCAGGCCGGGTATGCACCGTTTTACGGGTGCATACCCGGCCATTTTGCTTAGGATTTATAGATGATTGTTACAGTTTTTCACCAACTCAAGTGGCAATTATATAGACTTTCTCTTCAAGAGCGCGCATGAGGAAGGTGACAGCCTGTGCACGGTTGCAGTCATTGTTCGGCTTGAACAGTTCAGCAGTGATACCCTTGGTGATGCCGGCTTCCACAGCCCATGCGACTGCCTTTTCACAGTATGTGCCGGGAAGGACATCGCTGAACTCTGCTGCCTTGGTTGCTTCGGGTTCGCCCATGAATCTCCACAGGAAGGTGACGATCTGGCCACGCGTGCAGACGGATTCAGGAGCAAACTTGCCGTTGCCAACGCCCTTGGTGATGCCTTCTTCTACTGCCCATGCAACTGCCTTGGCATAGAATGCGGTATCCTTGACATCGTTGAATGCAGCAGTGCTCTCAACCTCGGGGCAGCCGGCGGCACGCCACAGGAAGGTGACGATCTGACCGCGGGTGACACTCTTAGCAGGAGCAAAGAGGGTATCGGTAACACCCTTGGTGATGTTGTTCTTAACAGCCCACTCTACTGCATCATAGTAGAAGGTCTTCTCAACGACATCCTCGAACGGATTCTCATAGGGAGGCTCAACAGTACCAGCGGGTACCTTGACAGTAGCAGTTGCGGAAGCAGAGGTAGCACCTTCGGTGAGCGTAAAGGTCAGGGTGACTTCCTTCTCTTCAGCAGCAGGCTTTACAGTGCCGTCATTTGCAATAACTGCGGGATCGCTGGATTCCATGGTCACAGTGTAGCCGATGGGTGCCTTGGGCATAGCGAAAGACTCGCTTACTTCGGCGGGAATGGCTGCTGCAACAGTGTCAGCTGCATTCTGGGCAGCCCAGTTGAGCATTTCAACATATTCAGGCTGGAGACCCTCGCGGGCAACAACATAAACATATTCGAAGTTGACATCAACAGGCTCGCCGTCCTGGTTCATGGTTGCAAACAGGCCAAGCTTCGGATCAACGAAAGCTTCCGTTACTTCGTAAACTGTCGTGAAATCGCTGCCGTTGCGGCTGTAGGATACAGCGTAATCATTGCCGGTTCTGGCAATACGGAAGTAGATCGTTACAGAGCCGTCAGCATCTGCCTCTACCGCAGTAGTGGAAGCAGCGGTGAACTCGCCATCAATCTCAATGCCCGGTTCAATGATCAGATTGGACTCGGTGCTCTGGCAGTTCATGCGGAGGTAGTTGTTCTCATCCTGCCATACCAGGAACATACCCTGCTGGTAGTCAGCATTCGGGCAAACAGGATATACGACCTTGGTGACAACTTCCCAGTTGCCCATAGCAGGCATGGTGAAGCAGTTCTTCCAGCTGGTGCCATCCTCGTAGATGTCATTGCGCTGGGTCGGCATAACAATGCCCTTGCCGGCTTCTACGCTGAATGCGGTCTCATCCTTATTCAGGATGGTCCACAGGTCGGCATTGTAGTCGCCATCTGCAAAGTAATCATTCTGCGGGCCGTAGTTGAAGCTCAGAGAATAGGAGACAGACTTGGTGTCCACAGTGCCGGTTACATAAGCCGTACCGATCTTGCCCTCGATCTGCTTGATTTCGAGCTTGGTGGACTCGTTGCCTGCGACAGCAGTAACCACAGGAGCTGCGGCAGCGTCTCTGGCAACCTCAAAGTTGTAAGCATGGATAGCCGGATCGAAGCCGATGTCTTCGCCGTTAACAAGGATGGAAGCGATTTCGGGCTTTTCCTTCACTACGGGCGTATCAATGCCGCCTTCGAAGGTCAGGCTCTTCAGGGTGAACTGATAGCCTTCGGTCATGCCGGTATAAGCATCAATAACGATGCAGTCAGCGGCAATACCGGTTTCAGCATAAGCAAACATTTCGGTGAAGTCTTCACCATCGGAGCTGCGGGCGCAAGTATAGGTATCGCCTTCCTTGGTGATGCGGTACCAGTAGGTGCCATTGGAGGCAAGACCCGGGGTGGAGTTCAGATCAGCGGAGTCAGCGGTGATTGCGCCGTCAACACGCAGGAAGTCCTGCATGGCACCGTCGCCGCCGCGGATACCGGCCAGATTCTGGAAGTCATCGCCCTCGGAGGCATAGAAGCCGAAGAACTGATAGTAGCCATTGGCTGCACCGCCAGTGCTGAAATCAAATTCCAGCGTAGCTTCCCAGTCGCCGGTTACGGGAACCATAATGACATCCTCAGGCGTGGTAGCCTGATCGCCGGTGTTCTGACCGTTGCAGTCCTCAAATGCAGGACGGGTTGCAGTCAGGGTCAGACCCTCATCTTCCTTGATGGCAGCGTTCTTCTCGTTGATGACTTCGAACTTGGCTGCATCATCGGAGTTGGTGAAGTCAATGTTGGGCAGGCCGCCGCCGACAACTTCGATATTCAGGCTCTTCAGCGTGAACTGATAGCCTGCAGTCATGCCGGTGTAGGCATCGATGAAGATGCGGTCAGCCTCAATACCGGTTGCGGTGTAGGCAAACATCTCGGTGAAGTCCTCACCGTCTTCAGAACGCAGGCAGGTGTAGGTGTCGCCTTCCTTGACGATCTGATAGAAGTAAGTGCCATTGGATGCAAGACCGGGCTGAGAATTCAGGTCAGCGGAGTCCGCAGTGATGGCGCCGTCAACACGCAGGAAGTTCTGCATGGCACCGTCGCCGCCGCGGATACCGGCGAGATTCTGATAGTCATCGCCTTCGCCTGCATAGAAGCCGAAGAACTGATAGTAGCCATTGGCTGCGCTTGCAGTGCTGAAGTCGAATTCCAGGGTAGCAGTCCAGTCGCCTGCGGCGGGAACCATAACGACGTCCTCGGGCGTAGTTGCCTGGTCGCCGGTGTTCTGGCCATTGCAGTCCTCAAATGCGGGACGAGTTGCAGTCAGAGTCAGGCCCTTGCCTTCGGCAATGCCGATGCCGGTGTCATTGAGGATTTCGAACTTAGCTGCGTCTGCGGGGTTGGTAAAGTCAATCTGGGTGGTCTGGCCGCCGCCGGATGCGGGAACCTTGAACTTGATTTCATAGGTGGAGCATACATCGGAATCGCGGTCCTTTGCTACAACGAACGCAGAACCGGGCAGTGCGGAAGCCTGGGTCACGGTGAGCTCGAGATCGGGGTTGGTAGAAACTGCTTCGACAACGGGGATGTGCTTCTTGTCTTCCAGCTTCATGGAGTAGCTGTACTTCTTGGGGTTGAACTTTGCCAGAGGCTCACCATCAACGGTGATTTCGTCAATGTCGGTGCTCATCATAACATAGATGACTGCATCGCCGGTAACGGTTTCGCCATTGTAGGTTACAGAGGCGGTCAGGGTTGCAACGCCGGGGCCGACAGTGACGATCTTGTCGCCTTCAACCTTGACAACGTTGGGACGGTTGGAGGTATAGGTAACCTTCATGCCTTCGGGAAGTGCGCAGGACTGCTTGGACAGGACGTTGGAGTGCTGCTGGGCAATGATGTAGCCATAGAGCTTTTCATTGTTCATAGCAACCGTCAGCTGGGGATTGATTTCCTTGTTCTTGTCGAAGATCAGGCGCTGCTCGATACCGTTCTTGGTATCGCCAGCCTGATTGGCCTTCATGGTAACGACTGCGGGAACCTCGGTCACTTCGCCGGAAACGGTGAAGTTAGCGGTCAGGTTTGCTTCAGCGCTGTTGGCGCCGACCTGAACCTGATACTTGCCGGTATCAACCTTGAAGCAGTCTTCTGCATCATTGTAGAAAGCGAGGTCTTCGATCTTGACTTCCATGGAAACGGTCTTGGTTTCGCCGGGCTCGAGATCGATCTTCTGGAAGCCTTCCAGACGACGGATCGGGCGCTGAAGTGCTGCCGGAGCTTCGGGCTGGGCAACATAGAGCTGGGTGATTTCCTTACCGGCAACCTTACCGGTATTCTTGACGTCAAAGGTAACCTTGATGGTTTCATTAGCATCATAGGCTGCCTTGTCGATCTTCAGGTTGGAGTATGCAAAGCTGGTGTAGCTCAGGCCATAGCCGAAGGGATAGCTGGGAGTGCTTTCGCCGTTGTAGTACATATAGGTACGGCCGTTCTTGCCCTCGGAGGGAAGAATGTCGTAGTCAGTGATTGCGGGGATATCGGATACGCCGGTGTCGTTGACTTCGTTGTACCAGGTATCGGTGAGCTTACCGGAGGGGCAGTAGCCCGCCATGATGTCGCCGAAGCCGTTCTTCCACTGGCCGCCGAAGCTGGACCACAGGATGGCCTTGACATTATCCTGGAAGCGGTTCACGCGCATGGGACCGCAGGTCTCCATGATGACAACCGTGTTGGGGTTGCAGGCAGCAACGTTGTTGATCAGGGTTTCCTGATTGTCGGGCAGAGCCGTGGTGGTACGGTCATGATCCTCCTGAGAGTAGCCGCTGGAGGTACCGGTGACAACGATGGCAACATCGGCTGCAGCGATGGCAGTCTTATTTGCATCGGTCAGGTTGTTGCTGGTGATGAGGGTGTAGTCGATGCCGCTCTTTACCTTGTTGAAAGCAGCCTGGATACCAGCCTGAATGTTCTGCTGGTTGCCGGAAGCCTGAGCATACAGGCCGGTGCTGCCGTTGGTCTGCCAGGAGCCAACGATGGCAACCTTGCTGATGCCGGTTGCGGACAGATCGAGGGGAAGGATGTTGTCCTTGTTCTGGAGCATGACGATGCCTTCTCTGTTGATCTGCTCAACGAGTGCACGGCGCTCATTTCTCAGAGCAGTGGAGTTGGCGCTGCGGGCGGAGGCATCCTGCTTGATCTTGATGTTGCCATCGAGATCGCCGGTCTGAATACGAGCAGTCATCAGACGGTGCAGAGCGATGTCCACAGTGTTCTCGGTGAAGATGCCCTTGTCGGTCTCCTGACCGATCATGGCGTTCATCTGTGCGCCATAGCTGGTATGGAAGCCGCTGGTGCCGGAGCCGCTGGAAGAGTGGCCGCCGTTGCATTCCAGGTCCTCGCCGTGGGCGAGAGCGCCTGCCATAGCTTCGGGTGCGGTGATTTCCTTACCGGTGTAGTAGTTGATGTAGTGCAGGTTCTGCATGGAGTTGACGGAGTCGCAGTCACCGGTGATGTAACCGCTCAGGCCGTAAACCTGACGCAGCAGGGTGTCCATCAGATAGGAGCTGTAGGAGCTGGGATCGTACTTGCCGGGGGCAACGCCGTAGTAGCTGTACGCAGTCATGACGGAGGAGACGTCCGCATTGCGGATGATCTCGCCGTAGGGCAGAGCGTAGTACTCACGGAGCATACGGACGGTGGAGATCGCGCCGGCTCTCAGACGACCGGTGGTGTCGCCGCTGCTGGAGCCTTCGTTGTTGTTAGCAACGTAGTGCTTGATGGTGGAATGAGCCATCAGATAGCCATCGGGATCGAGCACATTGCCTTCACGGTCCTTGCCTTCCAGACCCAGAACCCATGCAGTGCCCATGGCGGAGGTCAGCAGGACGTCCTCGGAGTAGGACTCCTCGTTGCGGCCCCAGCGCGGGTCACGGTGCATATTGATGGTGGGAGAATAGAAGTTCAGGTTGGTGTTGTTGCGCTCACGGATTTCCTGAGCGATATTGGTGGATTCCTGATAATACAGGTCGGGATTCCAGGTGGAAGCAACGGTGGTGTTCTGCGGATAGTTAACGCCGCCGCGGGTGCCGTGCAGGGTCTCAGACCACCAGGTGTAGCCGCTGATGCCCTTCGTTGCAGGAACATTCAGAGCACCGCCGCCAAGCTGGCTGGCAGAGATTGCAGGTGCGTTCTGAGAAGTGATCTCAGATGCCTTCTGCTGGAGCGTCATACGGGCAACCAGGTCGGCTGCACGTTCTGCAAAAGTGTATTGGGGGTTTTCGAAAATGGGGATGCTGGGATCAATTGCTTCAGCAGCGAGCGCAACAGGCTCAGCTGCCTTGTTCTCTGCTGCAAAAACGCCGGACGGCAGAACGCTGAGCAGCATCATGACGCAGAGAATCAGGGCAATGATACGGGAAAACTTCTTCATGATTTACCTCCTGAAAATTATTTTGAGTCCTGAAAAAAACGAAATCCGCGTTCTTTTCACAAGCTCCTTCCGAATCATCTGTATATTGCTTCGTCAATTTTCCGCATGAGGATGCAGAGATATCAGGCGAAGCAAACAAACATATTCCTGAATAGTATAAGCCCCTCACAAAAAAAATTCAAGCTTTTCAAGCAATCTCCTCTAAAACCATGATACTGCACAATATTTTCAGGAAATACTGTGCAGTATAGCTAAATATATTTCTATTATCGCTCTAAAGTTTCTTAACAAAAGCTATCACAAAACCGGCTGGGTATGCAGCCGAATGATCGGCGCATATCCAGCCGGTTGCTTAGGAATCAGAATCTGCCTTTGCGCGCAATTGCCGGGCTCCGGAGTTTTGCTGAGAATGCTTCAGCAAACTTCCTGCTCCTCAGGCTCAGTCGTTTCTTCCTGCTCGGGAATTTCCCCGGGTTCAGGGTCGTCCTCAGGCTTGGAAGGCTCCTCGATCTGTACATCCGGAATACTCTGCATGGCATCGAGCATACGGCAGAGCATGGCAGCTGCCTGTGCTCTGGTGGCACTGCGTGCAGGGCGCAGGGTGTTATCAGAATAGCCGGTGAGAATGCGTAGCGAGCAAATGGCATCCACATCCTCTACGCAGTAGTTCGAAACGGATGCTGCATCATCAAAGCCGTTCAGCACGCCGCTCTCAATGCCGCTTAAATCCTTACCGATATAGCGAAGATAGCGGGCAAGCATGGCGCACAGCTCCTGACGTTTCAGCGCCTGTCTGGGGCGGAAGCTCCCATCGGTATAGCCATTCACAATTCCGTTCTGTGCAGCCCATGTAATGGCATCTCTGCACCACATGGTGTCAGGAACATCGTCAAACAGCTGATCCGGCAGGGAAACCTCAGGGCTATCCTGCATTCGGTAAAGAACGGTGACCATCATGGCGCGGGTGAACTCCTGATCCGGGCCGAATTTCCGTTCCGCGACACCCTGGAACATGCCCTCGGTCAGCACTCTGTCCACAGCCTCGTAATACCAGCTTTTGACGTTCACATCACTGAGCACATGACCGTGTGCAGTGAGTGTGCGGAAGGTGATATAGCTGGGGTCATAGTCTTCGGCATAGGTAATGGCGCGATAGGTCGTGCCGGGCACGGACGCGATGGGGCCGGTATAACGGGTACTCTTCTCGGTGGGCTGTGTGCCATCTGTGGTATAGTAGATTCTGGCATTCGGCGTAACGCTCTCCATCGTGAGCATACCGTTTGCGAAGGTCAGCAGCGGTGATTTTGCAGGAATGTAACGGACAACCTTGCTGGTAATACCGGAGCGCGCACCGTTCCAACGAACAACGCTCACTGCCTTTACCGTAACCTTGCCTTGAATGGGAAACGTGCCGGTATAGAGGATGCCGTTTGCAGGTGTAGGATCTTCCCCATTGGTCGTATAATAGACCTTACCGCGGCTGTCGCCCTGAATGGTAACCTGCGCAGCACCATTTTTGATCTCCGAGGAAATCATGGGCGTCTTGATTGCTTCATCTGTACCGTAGCTGCCGGGATAAGCGCTGTAATAGATACTGCCGTTCTCCAGCTTGATGCCTCTGCGGAGGAACAGTTCGGAAACCGTGACAAATTTGTAGCCTTTGGACAGCAGGGTATCGATCGCACGAAGCGCACCGTCCACCGTGGTGGAATGGATATCATGCATCAGCACAATAGAGCCATCCTTGGCATACTTGAGGAACATGTTATAAACCGCATCCGAATTCCGGCTCTCCCAGTCGCGGGTATCTACCGACCAGTAGAAGCAGGGACGGTTGACGGTGGAAAGAACGCGGGAATTGAAATCGCCGTAGGGCGGGCGAACCGTATAATCCAGATCAAAGCCGACGGCATTATTCAGGATTTTATAGCTCCGGTTCAGCTGATTGCGGATCTGATCATTGCTCAGACCGGTCAGAGCCGGATGATCATATGTATGGCAGGAGATTTCATGGCCGTCAAGCCACATCTGCTTGATCAGCTCCGGCCGCTTCTCTGCGCAGGAACCAAGCGTAAAGAAGGTACAGTGCACGCCGCGGGAGCGCAGGCCATCGAGCAGGCGGCTGGTGTAAGCGCCGGGGCCATCATCAAAGGTCACAGCAATCAGCTTTTCCCCGGTGGCAGCAGAAGCCGTTGCCGGAAGGAGAGAAATCAACAGAACTGCCGCAAGAATCACAGCAACGATTCGTTTCATTTTCTATCTATCTCCTATCTCTATTTAGAATCCTTTTCGTACCAGCCGGCATCCTCGTTCTCATCGGCTCGCTGGCGAAGCATGAGTGCCTCAATCGCCTCACGGGCAGATTTGCCGTTATAGAGCACCTCATAGGCCTGCTGGGTAATGGGCATTTCCACACCGGCTCTCTCGGCAAGCTCCATGGCGGATTTGGCTGCATAATAACCCTCCACCACGCCGCCGACGGAGGCCATAGCTTCCTGAACGTCCATACCCTGTCCGATCAGAATGCCCGCCCGGTGATTACGGGAGTGCATCGAGCAGCAGGTAACGATCAGGTCACCGACACCAGTAAGACCTGCGAAGGTCTCCTGCCGGGAGCCCAGCGCCATACCAAGTCTTGCGATCTCGGTCAGGCCGCGGGTCATCAGAAGCGCCTTCGTATTATCTCCGAAGCCCATGCCGTCACAGATGCCGCCGCACAGTGCAATGACATTCTTCAGCGCACCGCCCAGCTCTGCACCCACAATATCCGGCATGGCATACACGCGGAAGCGCGGAGACATGAAGATATCCTGTAAAAGCCGGACAAGCTCCCGATCTGCACAGGCTACATCGCATCCTGTAGGAATGCCACGGCTGACCTCTTCGGCATGGCAGGGGCCGGAAATCGCCGCCACACGGCATCCGGTCTCCGCGGCAATAATTTCCGACATCCGCAGGCCGGTGCCGTTCTCAATGCCTTTGGAGGCGCTGACGATCACCGTATCCTTGGAGAGATAAGGTGCCATCTTCCTTGCGGTCTGACGAACAGCAAAGGAGGGAGGTACCATCACAATGATGGGGAAATCTGCCACGCAGGAAATATCATCGGTATGCGTAATGGACTTCGGCAGGGTAACGCCGGGAAGGCGGGGATTGACCTGGGTCTCGGTCATAGTCTGGGCGATATCGCTCTCAAATGACCAGAGCGTGACCTCATGGCCGTTCCGATCCAGAACCATGGCAAGCGCCGTGCCCCAGGCACCGCTGCCAACCACGCAGATGCGTTGTTTTGTCTTACTCATAATCACTTAGTCCTCCTTATCGCCCTTCTGCCGGATCGTGATTTTAATTGGAGTCCCCTCCAGGCCAAAGACAGCGCGAATCTGATTCTCCAGATAGCGCTGGTATGAGAAATGGAACAGTCTTGCATCGTTGCAGAAAATGATGAAATGCGGGGGTTTGATATCCACCTGAGTCATATAGTAAATCTTCAGGCGGCGGCCCTTATCGGTAGGCGGCTGCACACGGGCGGTAGCATCGGCAAGGATGTTATTGAGCATACCCGTGGTAATGCGCATCGCGGCATTGTTGGCAGCAGCATTGATGACCTCAAAAATCTTCCCAACTCTAGAACCGGTGAGCGCGGAGAGGAAAACAATGGGTGCATAGGGCATATAGGACAGATCACGGCGAATATCTGCCGTTTTCTCGTCCATGGTCTTGGTTTCCTTCTCGACCGTATCCCACTTGTTGGCAACGATGACACAGGCTTTGCCCGCCTCATGGGCAAGACCGGCAATTTTGGTATCCTGATCGGTGACACCTTCATTGGCATCAATGAGGATCAGGCACACATCGCTGCGCTCAATGGCATTGATTGAGCGCATATTGGAATACTTCTCGATCGCGTCATCGACCTTGGACTTGCGGCGCATACCGGCGGTGTCGATGAAGCAATACTTGCCGTATTTGTTTTCAAAATAACTGTCGATGGCATCTCTGGTGGTGCCTGCCACATCAGAGACGATCACGCGCTCCATGCCAAGGATGCAGTTGAGCAGGCTGGATTTGCCCACATTGGGCTTGCCGACAATAGCAACCTTGATAATATCATCGTCCTCCTGCGTTTCCTCCTCCGGAGGGAAGTTCGCTACGCAGAAGTCCAGCAGGTCACCGGTGCCGGTGCCGTGGATGGCGGATACTTCGATGGGGTCGCCCAGACCGAGGGCATAGAATTCGTAGACATCCGGATTGGTCGGGCCGATGGAATCGCATTTGTTAACAGCCAGCGCCACCGGCTTGCGGCTGCGCTTGAGCAGGTTGGCTACCTCCTGATCTGCGGCGGTCATGCCTACCTTAACATCCACCACCATGACGAGCACATCGGCAGTTTCGATGGCGATCTCTGCCTGACGGCGCATGAACTGGAGCATCTCGCTGCGGGTACTGGGCTCGATACCGCCGGTATCTACCACCTGAAAGTCGCGTCCGTTCCAGTCGCATTTTCCGTAAATGCGGTCACGCGTCACGCCGGGCGTATCCTCCACAATGGCGGTACGCTGTCCGGTTAATTTATTGAAGAGCATGGATTTGCCCACATTGGGGCGGCCGACGATGGCAACAACAGGCAATGCCATACAATCGCCTCCTTCCTTTTCCAGTATTATAACATATAATTCATAAAAAGTAACATAAAATTCTTCCGAAAAAAGACTAAGAGGAAGGCTTAGCCTTCCTCTCCACCGAAAACGGTATCCGTCTGTCAGAATTACTCTGCTTCCACCGCAATCACTTCGCGGCCGTTGTAGGTACCGCAGTTCTTGCAAGCTCTGTGGGGCAGACGCGGTTCGCCGCACTTGGGGCAGGCAACGACGCCGGGTACAGCGAGCTTCCAGTGAGAGTTACGTCTCTTGTCTCTTCTCGCCTTGGACACTTTACACTTAGGGACAGCCATGGTGACACCTCCTTGGTCGAAATGCTTCTCAGCATATTATCTATTTTGGTCTTTCAAAAGCTGCTGCAAAACAGCAAAACGGGGGTCAATTTCCGGCTTGCATTGACACGGGCCCAGATTCAGGTTGGCACCGCACCGACAGCACAGGCCCTTGCAATCTTCACTGCAAAGGAGCTTTGTGTCCATATTGAGCACAAAGGTCGTGGTGACAATGTCGTCCAGATCTGCACAGCCGTCAACGAGCTGGAAGACCCATTCATCTTCGTTCTCTTCCCTGGCCAGCTCCGTAACCAAAACCGCTTCAAGCGGGAACACCACATCACGCTCAAAATCCTGGGCGCATCGGGCGCAGACGCCAAACAGGCGCGTGCGCACTTCGCCTTGCATCAAAAGCACACCGGCGGTATTTCGCACGCTTCCAAGGGCAGTTACCGGCTGTTTTGCGGGGCAGCAGCCGCCAAAGTCAAGATCACTCAGATCAAGGCTTGTCTCGAAGTCCAGCGAGCTGCCCGGCGTGTTTACAATTTGCGTTAATCCAAGCAGCATAGCCTTCTCCAATCCATAGTCATGCAAAAGATATTATAGTCATAAGCTGGTGTTTTGTCAAATGCTTTTTTCTTTTTTTCTTCAAAAGCTCTTGACTTTTTGCAAAAAGGGCTCCATAGTAAAGGGGACAATTCCTGTAGGGAGGAAAAAGCCCTTGAAAGAGCTGACCATAGGTAAAAACGACGCAGGGCAGAGACTCGACCGCTTTATCAGCAAAGCCGTTCCCCTGCTGCCCGCTTCACTGATGCAGAAATATATCCGCACCAAACACATCAAGCATAACGGCAGCCGCGCACAGCGCGATACACGGCTGGCCGAAGGCGATACGCTGCAATTCTATATCCGTGATGAATTTTTCGACAAGCCGAAGCCTGAGAACGCCTATCTCCGGGTAAGCAGTCCGAAGCTGTCCATTGTATATGAGGATGACCAGCTTCTTCTGGTGGACAAGCGCCCCGGACTTGCGGTGCACCCCCACGATGGAGCCGAGTACGGCAAGACCCTCATCGACCACATTCAGGCCTACCTCTATGCCAAGGGAGAATGGAATCCCCGCATGGAGCAGGGCTTTGCGCCTGCCCTGTGCAACCGCATCGACCGCAACACCGGCGGCATCGTGATCGCAGCCAAGACTGCCGATGCCCTTCGGATCATGAACCAGAAAATCAAGGATCGGGAAATGGACAAATGCTACCTTGCCATCGTCCATGGCACGCCCAAGCCGAAATCCGGCACCCTGAGCGGTTATCTTTTCAAGGATGCAAAGCAAAACCGGGTCTATGTCACCGAGCAGCCCCAGCCCGGGGCAAAAACCTGCGCCACGGAATACCGGACACTTGCGCAGAATCAGGGGCTGAGTCTTGTCGAATGCCGTCTCATCACGGGGCGCACCCATCAGATTCGCGCCCAGTTTGCCCATGCAGGACATCCTCTTCTCGGCGATGGGAAATACGGCAAGCTCGATAAGCGCTTTGACCGGAGCTTCCAGGCACTCTATGCCTACCGCCTTACCTTCTCCTTCACCACCGACGGCGGCGTTCTTGAATACCTCAACGGCAAATCCTTCCAGGTAAAGGAAGTGGATTTTGTGAAGGAATACTTTCCCGATTACAATATAGAAAAAAGGATGGATGCAAATGTATGAGCTGATTCAGGCCGGGGCAAACACCTACTATATTGACTGTCCTGCAAAAATCGGCCTTTACCTCATGAATGGGAGCGAGGTCTGTCTCATCGACAGCGGCAGTGATAAGGAGGCAGCTAAAAAAGTCCTGAAAATTCTGAACGCCAACGGCTGGACGCTGAAAACGGTACTGATTACTCATTCCCATGCGGACCATGTGGGCGGCTGTGCCACGCTTCAGTCCCGTACCGGCTGCGATGTCTTCGCCCCGGACACGGATCTTTCCTTCACCCGATGGCCAGAATTTGAACCGGCGCTTCTCTATGGCGGCTGCCCGCCCAAGCCCCTGCGGAACAAATTCCTGATGGCACAGCCCAGCAATGCAAAACCCCTGAGCCCTGAATGCCTGCCAGAGGGCATGGAGCTTCTCCGTCTGGACGGTCACTGCCCTGCAATGGCTGCCTTCCGCACCCCGGATAACGTCTGGTTCCTAGGAGATTGCTTAAGTTCTGAGACCATCATCGAGAAATATCATGTTTCCTATATTTACAATGTCGCCCAGTACCTTGCTGCTCTGGAAACCGTGAAAACGCTGCAGGCTGCCTGCTTTATCCCTGCCCATGCCCCGGCAGCGGAGTCCATCCGGGCGCTTGCCGACTACAACATAGCCAAGGTGCAGGAGGTCGCCTGTCTGATCCGGGAGCTCTGCACGCAGAGCTGCTTTGAGGATATCCTGCAGGGTGTCTTCTCCCACTACGGGCTCAATATGGACTTCGGGCAGTATGTTCTGGTAGGCAGCACAGTCAAGGGCTACCTCAGCTACCTTCTGGACAGAGCGGAAATAACAGCCGAGTTCCGGGATAACAGATTGCTCTGGAACGCGGTCTAAGCCTTTGATGCAAACATATAAAGGCAGCGGTGAATCATCACCGCTGCTTTTTTTGCAAATCATTACTGCACTTTGGTATAGAGCGTCTTTGCGGAAATACCGGGAAGACGTCCGATTTTTCCCGAAATGTTGCTGATCACCGTCTGGGGCGCATCTATGACCACACAGATGACGTTGATTCCCCTTTCTCGGTAAGGCAGCCCCATTCTTCCGATGATGTAGCTGCCGAATTCGTGGAGCAGATTGTTCAGCTCTGCGGTTGCCTCTGATGCTTCCACAATGATGCTGATGATGGCTACTCTTGTATCATTCATAGATTCCCTCCGTCAATGCACCGCCGGGGTGCATGGTGTATATATGCTCAGCCAGTGCTTGCGCCTCTTCGGCAGAATGGGTCACCAGAATAACGGTTTTCCCCTCCAGTGTCTGCCGACACAGGGCAAGCATAGACGCTCTGGTTTTTTCATCGAGTCCCTGAAACGGCTCATCGAGCAGAACCGGGTCGCCGCCGAAGGCCAGAGCCCTTGCCAGTGCCACGCGCTGCTGCATACCGCCGGAGAGCTGGCAGGGGCATTTGTCTGCATCCTCCGCCAGACCCACAAGGGAGAGCCAGCGTCTGGCCTCCGCGAGGGTGGCATTGGTATCAGAGAGCACACAGTTCACATTTTCCGCCGCCGTCAGCCAGTTCATAAGCCTTGGCTGCTGGAACAGCATCGCACAGCGGTCAGATGCCACCTTCACGCTGCCCCCCTGCGGCTTCACAAGTCCGGCGATGATGTGCAGGAGCGTGGTCTTGCCCACGCCGGACGGCCCCATAATGGCAATGCGGCTTTTCTCCGGAATATGCCAATCCAAATGATCGAAAATAATTTTGTTATTATAGGAAAGGGATAACTTTTGCAGCTCAATCATTCGCTTCCCCTCCCCTCTCATCGCAGGCTGCCCCGGCCTGATTCAAGAGCGCCAGGAGGCCGCCTTCAATGGCGAAGCTCAGAAGAATCACCATGATCGTCCAGGCGAACATCTCCTCGACCTCTAAATTCAGCTTGGTATCCATCAGCATCTTGCCGATGGATACCTTCGGCACCGTCAGCACCTCCGCCGCCACACCGGCCTTCCACGCCAGTCCCAGCGCCGTGCGGACGCCGGAAAGGAAATGCGGCATGACAGAGGGGATCCAAACCCTGCGAAGGCGGCGTATCGGCGGGAATTGATAAACCTTTGCCATTTGCAGAAGTCCCCGGTCGGTCGTTCGGATACCGGCACACACATTGCCCCAGACCACCGGCAGCGCCATAAGCACGACAATGAATACGGGAACGACATCGCGTCCCATCCACAAAATCGCCAGAATGATAAACGATGCCACAGGCGTTGCGCGAATGACGCTCAAAAGCGGTGAAAAAAGTGCACGCATAAGGCCGAAGCGCTCCGTAGCTGCGGCAAGCAGGATGCCCACGACCACGGAAAGCAGCAGACCGCCAAGAACCCTGAGTAAGGACATGCCGGTAATTTTCCAGAAAGCTCCGCTTCCCGCCAGTGTCCAAAGGCGCAAAAGCACCCTGCCCGGCGCCGGGAGCAGCAGCGGCGAATCCATGCGCCATGCTGCAAGCGCCCATACGCCCAGCCAGAACAGCACCGAAGCGGCAAGCTTCAGGAAGCGTTTCATCGGCAAATCACCTCAATTTCAGGGAATATAATAGAAATCGTCGGAAGGCACCTGACCGCCCACGCTCTGGGCATTGACCTGTGCCATGAGTTCAAGATACTGCGACAGGGCGGTTTTCATCTCCTGCCCGGTCACAAAGCAGAGGTTGCAGCGGGGCAGTGCCTTCAGGGCAACCTCCCGGTTGGTGAAAATGCCGCACTCCACGATATCGTCCGCGGCCTTCTCGGGATCCTTGGCGCACAGAGCGATCGAAGCCTCATACTCTTTCAGGAAGAGTGCCACCTGATCCGGGTGCTCCTCGGCAAAAGCCTTGCGCACGACCACACAGCCCTGCACCAGAGAGCCCTCCGGCGCGACCTGATCCCACAGTGCGGTAAGATCGAGTACCGCCTGAAGATTTTCGTTCTGTGCCATCGTCATGCTCACCATCGGCTCGGGCAGGACAGCCAGATGCACCTGACCGGCAGCCAGAGCCTTGGTCAGCTCCGCAGGCTGGGCATAGGTATTGTCGATGGTCACGCTGTCACCAAGCTCATAGGCCTTGCACAGATACTCCATAATAAAGCTGGGATTCTGCGCAGGAACATAAACGGTCTTATCTTGCAGCGAGCTCATATCCACGATATTTTCAGAGCCGTCAGAAACAAGATACAGCACGCCGCGGGTATTGAGTGCCAGCGCCTGCACGGCGCCATTGGTCTTATTGCCTACCACGCTGGCCGCATTGGTCGGCAGCGCCGCGATATCCACAGAACCGCTGATCAGGGCGGCGGTAATATTGGAGGCATCGGTCTCTACAGAGAAGCTGTAGCTTTGCTCTGCGCTCCCGGCATTGGCATTGTGCATAAGACCTGCCATGCCGAAGCCGGTGGTGCCGTTCAGGGTCATAACATTTACCGTGACTGATGCAGCTTCGGGTGCGGGTTTCGCTTCCTGTTTGGCGCAGCCGAACAGGCTCAGTGCCAGTGCCAGTGCAAGCAGCAGGCAAAGGGTTCTTTTCAGATTCTTTTTCATCATAATGACCTCTTTCCCCGGATAATACCGGAATAGATTTGTATATCCCTTGGGAGAGCATAAAAAAACTGTCTCAAACACAGGGCCGGAAAGCCGCGTTCGGAACGGCGGCAGCAAGCCCGGATCATTTGAGACAGCTCCGGAACAGATGATTTATGCGCACCTTCCGCCGCAATAGATTTTGGCGTCAGAATATACATTTTAATGACTTCGCCGGGAGAAAAACTCGCGGTTCAGGCAGCAATAGCTTAACATATTGTAAGAACAAAGTCAATAAATTTCAGGCTTATGTCCTTTCGATATTCTCCTCCAGGAAGGAAAGAAGTGCGCTTCTTCCCTCCTCGCTCATCGGAAAGCGTTCCTCCTTCTCGATTTCGCTTTTCTCAAAGCAAAACTGCCCGTGCCAGATCTGGGCAAGGATCGAGCTTTCCTCCGTATTGATATCTCGCCCGGCTTTGACAACATCCGGGGTCAGCTTGAAGCGCAGAAGGCCGCAGCTTCCCGTAAAGACATTGTCCATAGCAAAGGAATGCAGGGTGGGCAGATAGATCATTCCGCTTCCTCCCCGCAAAGCGCTTCCATTTCATCCAGAAGAGATGCAAACAGCTCCAGCGCATCCGCAACCGGCTGGGGGGTAGACAGATCGACACCGGCAATTTTCAGAAGCGAAATGGGGTCCTTGCTGCATCCGGAGGAGAGGAAGGTCTTGTAATCTCGGGCGGCAGCGTCACCCTCGCGCAGGATGCGGCGCGAGAGCGCAATGGCAGCAGCATAGCCTGTGGCATACTGATAGACATAATAATTATAGTAGAAATGCGGAATTCTCGCCCACTCCAGCGCGATCTCCGGGTCGAGCACAACATCTTCCCCATAATATTCGGCATTAAGTGCGCGGTATTCCTCGTTCAGCCGCTCGGCAGTGAGCGCCTCGCCTGCTGCATTCAGGCTGCCCAGACGCAGTTCAAACTCGGCAAACATGGTCTGACGGAACAGGGTGGTGCGGAACTGCTCAAGAAAATGATTGATATAATATGCCCGCTGCTTTTTGTCGGTGGTTCCTGAGAGAAGATACTCCATGAGAAGCGCTTCATTGCAGGTTGACGCCACCTCAGCAACAAAAATGACATAGTCCGAATCAATGGGCCGCTGGGTTTTATTGGAAAGATAGCTGTGGATCGCGTGACCCATTTCATGGGCAAGGGTGAACTGGCTGTCGAGCGTGCCGGTATAGTTGAGCAGAACCAGCGGATGCACTCTGGCTCCCGCACTGTAGGCACCGGAGCGTTTGCCTGCATTTTCATAGATGTCGATCCAGCGGTTCTCGAAGCCCTCATCCAGAATGGCAAGATAATCCTCACCCAGTGGGCGAAGTGCCTTCCGAACCGTATCCTTTGCCTCGTCAAAAGGAATATTGACCGCCGCATCGGGTACCAGCGGGGTATAGATGTCATACATATGCAGCTCATCAAGCCCCATCAGGCGCTTTCTCAGGCGCATATATCGCTGCATTTGGGGAGAATAAGCATGCACCGTCTCAATGAGGCTGTGATAGACAGACTCCGGCACCTCGTTGTCATCCAGAGAAGCCGCCAGCGCCGAAGGATAATGGCGGGCATTGGCATAGAATTGCAGCTGCTTTACCTGCGAAGAGAGCGTTGCGGCAAGAACATTTTTATGATCGCCGTACACCTGATAAAGAGACCGGAACGCAGACTGACGCAGCACTCTGTCCGGCTTCTCCATATAGGAGATATAAAGGCTCTGGCTCATGGGATGCGCCTTGCCCTCGCAATCCAGCGCATCGGGGAACTTCAGGTCGGCATCGCAGAGCATGGAATAGATGTTGTCAGGTGCTGCGGCCATCTCTCCGGCTGCGGCTAAAAGCTTTTCCTCCGCATCGGAAAGAATATGGGCTTTCTTGCGGCGAATATCGGAAATATGGCGGCGATAGGCACCAAGGCCGGGTTCTTCGGCATAAAAACGTTCCATGGTTTCATCGTCAACGGCAAGCAGCTCCGGGGTCTCAAAGGACAGGCTCGCGCCGACCTCTACCCACGCTGCCATCAGCTGGTCGCACATGGCCTGATATGCGGCAACTCTGGTATCCTCATCGTTCTTCCGCTGGGCATAGTTTGCTACGCGATCGAGCAGCACGCCAAGCGCCTCACTCTTCTGCATAAACGAAAGAAGGGTTTCGGCATCCTGCCCCAGCTTGCCCCGGAAGGCTGCCAGCTCCGCCGCTGCCTCCCGGAAGCTTTTCAAATCCGCAAACCATAATTCATCATTGGCATAAAGATCCTCAATTGCCCAAAGCTCCTGCCGGTTCCGATCCTTGCGCTCCATGGGTGTATTCTCTGCCATATTCATTCCTCCAAAAATAAAATGGGAATTTCTCTAAGATATTTTAGCATTTGTAATAAAAATATGCAAATTATTTTTAGCACTTTGACAAGGTCCGGTGGATATGATACCATAGAAACAATTTCCGAAAGGACGTGTTGACGGACCTATGAAACATAAAACTCTGCGTGCTAATTTTCTCCTGCTGCTTGCCGCCATATTCTGGGGCAGCACCTTTGCCGCTCAGCGCGTGAGCGTGGAGCTTCTGCCGCCCTTTGCCTTTCAGGGCATCCGCTGCACGATCGGTGCGCTGGTTCTGCTGCCGGTCATTGCCCTCTTTGACCGTATCGGGCAAAAGGGCAGCTGGAATTCAAAAAAGCTGTGGTCCGGCGGCATTATCTGCGGACTTGTTCTGTTTCTGTCCACCAATTTACAGCAATTTGGCCTGAGCCTCGGCACCACTGCCGGAAAATCCGGCTTCATTACTGCCATGTATATTATTCTCGTGCCGATCCTCAGTCTGGCTCTTGGCAAGAGAATCGGCCGCTGGGTATGGCTGAGTGTAATTCTCGGGGTATGCGGACTTTATCTGCTGTGCATGAATGAATCCTTCAGCCTCTCCATTGGCGATGCGCTGACGCTGGGCTGTGCCCTGTGCTTTGCTGTGCATATCATTGTCGTTGACCTTGTCAATAGCGATGTAGATCCCATTCGCCTTTCGTGTATCCAGTTCCTGATCTGCGGCATTCTTTCCCTGATCGCCATGGGTGCGACCGATATTCCCTCGTGGAAAAATGTGGCAGATTGCTGGTTCCCTCTGGCATACGCCGCCATTCTGTCGAGCGCAGTGGCCTACACGCTCCAGATCATCGGGCAGCGGGATACCAATCCGACCGTTGCCGCGATCATTATGAGCACGGAATCCGTATTTGCCTGCCTTTCCGGCTGGCTGGTGCTGCACGAGCTGCTCTCCCTTCGGGAGGCTATCGGCTGCGCCATCATGTTCTGCGCCGTGCTTCTGGCACAGCTGCCCGGCAAAAAACAAAAAACCGCATAATTCCGATGCCTCCGCAAATACTAGCAGCGCAACCAAGATCAATTTGCAGGAGGTACCTCATGAAACGCATTGTACTCTTTATTGCCGTTCTGGCCCTGATGCTCAGCCTCTTTGCCGGCTGCGGCAGCACCGATAACGGCACCAACAACACCGGCTCCAATGTCTCTACCACCGACGACGGTACGGTAAACGGCACCAATCCCGACGACTCCGGCAATTACACCACGGGAAACAGCACCACGAACGGAACCACTGGAAACGGCTCGTCCAACAATGGCACCACCGGTAACGGCTCCGCCAACAACGGCACAACCAACAACAGCACGACCCGCACTACGACCGGCACCACCGGCCGCGGCACGACCAATTCCGGCAGCACCGGCACCGGTATGGGCAATTCAACCGGCAGCGGTCTGGGCAGCTCTACCGGCATGTAAGGCTTTCATGGCAGCTGCCTTTTGCATGGCAGCCGCTCAGAGAGTCGAAAAACCATGATATGCACCTCCGCGACTGAGCAGCGGGGGAAGAGTGAAGGGGGCAAAAAGCCCCCTTCACGTCCAATCAAAGAGATTTTCAAACTTTTTTAAAAAGTTTGAAAATCTTTCCGGCGTGTCAAAAAGACTTTTTTGACACGCTGGGCAGCCGCTGTTTTATTGTTGCATTTTCTGTTATTCTGGGATATAATACATTCACAAAATTTTATCAGGAGGTCATTTTCATGGCTGTTCAGTTTACTAAGGATACCATCATCGGCAGCGTTCTGGACGTTGCACCGCAGACTGCACCTCTTTTCATGGCCATCGGTATGCACTGCCTCGGCTGCCCCTCTTCCCGCGGAGAGACCATCGAGCAGGCCTGCATGGTTCACGGTGTCGATTGCGACTCCTTCCTCGCACAGATCAACCGTTTCCTCGCCGCCTGTGAGGCAAACAAGGAAGCAGAAAACTAATCACCGCATTGCTGAAGGAAACCCACCGGGTTTCCTTTTGCTGTTCAGAAAGGAAATTTGTATGCCCGTTTCCCTCTCCAACCGGCTGCAGCTGTGCGCCGATCTTGTTCCCTCCGGTGCCCGTGTGGCAGATATCGGGACGGATCATGGCTATCTGAGTATCTGGCTGCTGCAAACCGGACGCGCCGCCTATTGCGCTGCCTGTGACCTGCGTGCAGGCCCCCTTGATAACGCCAAAGGCAACGCCGCAAGGGCGCAGGTGGATAAGCAGATGGCATTCTACCTTTGCGACGGACTAAGGGATGTGCCGCCGGACAGCATTGATACCGTCATCTGCGCCGGCATGGGCGGCGATCTGATCGTCAAAATTCTCTCGGAAGCACCCTGGCTCAAGGCTGCCCGCTATAGCCTGATCCTCCAGCCCCAAACCGATATTCATAAGCTCCGCAGATGGCTTCAGGAAAACGGGTTTCGAGAAGAAGCAGCCAATCTCACCCGCGACAACGGCTTCCTGTACTGCGCCATCCGTGCCCGCTTCGGTGCCGCACCGAAGCTCTCTGCCGGGCAGGAATATATTTCTCCCGCGCTGATGGCCTCCGGCAGTCCCCTTTTGGGGGCATATATCGGCTGGCATATCGCCACGCTGCGGCGGATCACCAATGGAATCCGGATGGCTGACACCGCGCACGATCCTGCGCGTCTGCGCCAATGCATGGAAGCACTCAGGGAACTGGAAGAAATGGAGGAGCATTATGTCAACCGTTCGTGAAATCTTAGATTTCTGCCTTTCCATGGCACCCAAGGAATATAAGGAAGATTGGGACAATGTCGGCCTGCTCTGCGGCAGCATGGATGCCGAGGTCGAGCGTGTTCTGGTCGCGCTGGATATCACGCCCGCTGTTGCGCAGGAGGCAAAGAACATGGGCGCTTCGCTGATCGTCAGCCATCACCCGCTTCTGTTCTCCGTCAAGTCTCTGAGCGATGAAACGCCGGAAGGCCGCCTGCTCCTGTTCCTTGCTGCCAACCATATCGCCGTCATCAGTCTGCACACCAATCTCGACAGCGCCCCCGGCGGTGTCAACGACTGCCTGGCGCAGCGTCTCGGCCTTCAGGGCATCCGCACGCTCGATGGCGCAGACCACGGCCTGTGCCGCATCGGCGAAACCGATCCGCAGAGTATTGCAGCCTTTGCCTGCTTTGTCAAGGAGCGGCTGGGCGCAGGCGGTGTCCGCTTTGCCGATGGCGGGAAGACCGTCCGATGTGTTGCCGTCGGCGGCGGTGCCTGCATGGATTTCCTGCCCAATGCCATCGCCGCAGGCTGCGATACCTTTGTCACCGGCGATGTAAAATATCACCAGTTCCAGCGTGCCCAGGCGTTAGGCATCAACCTCATTGATGCAGGCCATTTCCCCACAGAGGACCCGGTTTGTGAGGCTGTTTGCGCACTGTTGTCAGCCCGGTTCCCTGCGCTGCCGGTAAAAAAGTCAGAAATTCATGGAGACTGCGTGAAATTTGCCTGATTGGGTGTTGATTTGTATTTCAGCTTATGATAAACTATTTAAGCTGAATTTGCCGCGCTTTCGCGGAACATACGAAATTACGAAGGGACGGAATTTACATGTCTGGTCATTCCAAATGGCATAACATTCAAAAAACCAAAGGTGCACAGGATGCCAAGCGTGCTGCTGCATTCACCAAAATCGCAAAGGAAATGATCGTTGCCGTTAAAGAAGGCGGCAGCGCTGACCCCAACTATAACTCCCGCCTTGCCACCGTTATCACCAAGGCCAAGGCTGCAAACATGCCCAACGATAACATCAAGCGCGTTCTGGACAAGGCTGCCAGTGCCGGCTCCGGCGATGCTTATGAATCCATCACCTATGAAGGCTACGGCCCCGGCGGTGTTGCTGTGATCGTCGAAACCATGACCGACAGCCGCAACCGTACCGCTGCCAATGTCCGTCACCATTTTGATAAGTTCGGCGGCAACATGGGTGCTGCCGGCTGCGTGGCCTGGTCCTTCGACAAGAAGGGCGTTATTGTCATTGACAATGAAGACGGCGATTACGAGGAAGATAACGTCATGATGGACGCCATGGATTGCGGCGCCGATGATTTCCTTCCCGAAGAGGATTGCTTTACCGTTTATTGCGATCCCGATGATTTCAATGCTGTTGCTGATGCCCTTGGCAAGCGTGGCTATCCCTTCGTCTCTGCACAGATCGAAATGGTTCCCCAGAACTATCAGAAGCTCGACAACGAAGAGCAGATCAAGCTCATGGAACGTCTGATCGATTCCATGGAAGACGATGACGACGTACAGAACGTCTGGCACAACTGGGATCAGGATTAATGTTTATTTTGCCGCTGCACAAACCGTGCAGCGGCTTTTTTGTGCAATAACATCTAGAATCGACGAATAAATATTTTTTCTTTGTACATGGTGCGAATTGAATATTTATTTGTTTTCTACTATCATTTATGCAAATAAAATGCAGAATGGAGGACGCGAAATGAGCAAGGCTTATTTGATTTTGGAAGACGGCTCTGTATTCGAGGGTATCCGTATTGGTGCTCCCGTTGATACAGCGGGTGAGCTGGTTTTTACAACCGGCATGTGCGGTTATGTTGAGACTTTGACCGATCCCAGCTATGCAGGGCAAATCGTCATGCAGACTTTCCCGATGATTGGTAATTATGGTGTTATGGAAGCGGATTTTGAAGGGGACTGCGCGTTGCGTGGTTATGTAGTGCGTGAGTGCTGCACCGGCCCCTCCAATTTCCGCTTTCAGTATGATTTGGACACTTTCCTGAAGAATCAGGGTATCCCCGGTATCTCCGGCATTGATACCCGCAAGATCACGACCATCCTTCGCGAGAAGGGCACGATGAAGGCGATCCTTTGCAGCGAGCTTCCTGCGCAGCCTGTCTTCCCTGCGGCAGAATCCCTTGTCCCGCAGGTCAGCACCAAGAAGCCAGCCGTATTCCCGGCAGAGGGCAGCAGGAAGGTTGCTGTTCTTGATCTCGGCGTGCGCCGCTCCCTTATCAATGCACTTACTGCGCGCGGCTGCGAGGTCACGCTCTTCCCCTGCAATACCACCGCGCAAGAAATTCTTGATGCGCAGGCAGATGGTCTGATTCTCCCCACCGGCCCCGGCGATCCCGCAGATTGCGGCGAAATCGTAAAGGAAATTGCAAAGCTTGTCGGAAAGCTGCCGATTTTCGGTATCGGCCTCGGCCATGAGCTGCTGGCTCTGGCGCAGGGCGGCAAAACCTATAAGCTCCCCCATGGCCACCGCGGAGAAAATCACCCGGTCAAGGATATCGTAACGGGTCTGACCCACATCACCAGCCAGAATCACGGCTACTGCGTCGATCCCACGACGCTTCCCGGCGTGGCCATTGCCCGCTGGGTGAACGTAAACGACGGTTCCTGCGAAGGTCTGGATTATCCGGGCAAAAACTGCTTCTCCGTGCAGTTCTACCCCGAAGGCTGCGCCGGTACCCGCGATGTACAGAAGCTTCTGGAACGCTTTATTGATATGATGGGAGGGAACAACTAATGCCGAGAGATCATTCCATTCAGAAAGTTCTGGTTATCGGCTCCGGCCCGATCGTCATCGGGCAGGCCGCGGAATTTGACTATGCAGGCGCACAGGCCTGCCGCGTGCTGAAGGCCGAAGGTGTCAACGTGGTGCTGGCAAACTCCAATCCCGCCACCATCATGACCGACAAGCATATGGCAGACGAAATCTACCTCGAACCGCTGAGCGTAGATACCATCAAGCGCATCATTGAAAAAGAAAAGCCCGACAGCCTGCTGGCAGGTCTCGGCGGACAGACCGGTCTGACCATCGCCATGCAGCTGAGCAAGGACGGCTATCTGGAGCAGCATGGCGTCCGCCTTCTGGGTACGCCGGTAGAGGCCATCGACAAGGCCGAAGACCGCGAGCTGTTCCGCGATACCATGAAGGCCATCGGCCAGCCCGTTGTGCCCTCCGGCATTGCCAACGACTGCGATGCCGCACTGGAGATTGCCCATGAAGTAGGTTATCCCGTCATCGTCCGCCCCGCCTTCACCCTCGGCGGCACCGGCGGCGGCATTGCCGCTGACGATGATGAGCTGCGGCTGATTGCTCAAATCGGTCTGGATCAGTCCCCGATCACCCAGATTCTTGTCGAAAAGAGCATCGCAGGCTGGAAAGAAATCGAATTTGAAACCATGCGCGACGCACTGGGCAACGCCATTGCCGTCTGCTCCATGGAAAACTTTGACCCTGTCGGCATCCATACCGGCGACAGCATCGTGGTTGCCCCTGCACTCTCCCTCTCCCCGAAGGAATACAGCATGCTCCGCACAGCAGCGCTTGATATGGTCACAGCGATCGGCATCATCGGCGGCTGCAACTGCCAGTTTGCCCTTGACCCGGACAGCTTTGAATATGCCGTCATTGAGGTCAACCCCCGCGTCTCCCGCTCCTCCGCTCTGGCCTCCAAGGCCAGCGGCTACCCCATTGCAAAAATCACCACCAAGCTGGCACTGGGCTACTCTCTGGATGAAATCAAGAACGATATCACTGGCCAGACCTGCGCCTGCTTTGAGCCTACGCTCGACTATGTGGTCGTAAAATTCCCCAAGTGGCCCTTTGATAAATTTGCCGGCTCCAGCCGTCTGCTGGGCACGCAGATGAAGGCCACCGGCGAGGTCATGTCCATCGGTCCCAGCTTTGAAATGGCGCTGATGAAGGCCATCCGCGGTGCAGAAATCTCTCTGGATACGCTCAATGCACCTCCGCTGGACGATGCACCTCTTTCCGAGCGTCTTCGCCGTCCCGATGACCGCCGCGTATTTACCATTTTTGAAGCCCTGAAGGCCGGGATCAGTGTAGATGAAATCTATGAGATCACCAAAATCGACCGCTGGTTCCTCTACAAGCTCCAGGGTCTTGCTGAATTCGAAGACCGTCTGTGCAGCCAGCCCTTCACCGAAGCGCTCTACCGCGAAGCCAAAACGCTGGGCTACCCGGATACCGCCATCTCCCGCCTCACTGGCGTAAAGGAGCTGCCCAAGTGCGCCCTCTCCTATAAGATGGTCGATACCTGCGCCGCAGAATTCTCCGCCTGCACGCCTTACTACTATTCCACGACCGACGCCGACTGCGAATCCAGAAGCCTGAAGCGCTCCGGCAAGCCGGTTGCTCTTGTTCTCGGCTCCGGCCCCATCCGCATCGGTCAGGGCATCGAATTCGACTACAGCTCCGTGCATTGCGTATGGATGCTCCGCTCTCTGGGCTATGATGTCGTTATCATCAACAACAACCCCGAGACCGTCTCCACCGACTATGATACTGCCGACCGCCTGTACTTTGAGCCGCTGTGCCCTGAGGACGTCATGAACATCATCGACATTGAAAAGCCGGTGGGTGTTGTGGTCGCCTTCGGCGGACAGACCGCCATCAAGCTGACCCAGACGCTCGACAAAGCCGGAATTCCCATCCTCGGCACCTCTGCCCAGGGCATTGACCTGGCCGAAGACCGCAGCCGCTTTGACGCTCTGCTGGAGCAGTTCGGTATTCGCAGGCCCAAGGGTCTGAGTGTGAACAGCATGGAAGAAGCTCTGGACGCTGTCAAGACGCTGGGCTATCCTGTCCTTCTCCGCCCCAGCTACGTCATCGGCGGACAGAATATGACCATCGCCTATGAGGACAGCGATACCATCCGCTATATGAACAACATCCTCGCAGGCGGTATTGAAAACCCCGTCCTCATTGACCGCTATATGCCCGGCACTGAGCTGGAGGTTGACGTCATCTCTGACGGCAAGGATGTGCTCATCCCCGGCATTATGGAGCACATCGAGCGCGCCGGTGTCCACTCCGGCGACTCCATCGCTGTCTATCCCCCCTACAACCTGAACGACAAAGCACTGAAGAACATCTGCGAAAGCTCCCGTCAGCTTGCATTGGCACTGGGCACCAAGGGTCTTGTCAATATCCAGTATCTGCTCTTCGGCGGCAAGCTGTACGTCATCGAAGTCAATCCCAGAGCCTCACGTACCGTGCCTTACATCAGCAAGGTCACCGGCGTTCCCATGGTCGATCTGGCCTCTCAGGTCATGCTGGGAAAATCCCTGCACTCCCTGGGCTACGGCACCGGCCTGTACCCCACCCCGCCTTACTATGCAGTCAAGGTTCCCGTCTTCTCCTTCCAGAAGCTGTCTGATGCCAACGCCATTCTCGGCCCGGAAATGAAATCCACCGGCGAGGTTCTGGGCATGGGCAAAACCATGGCCGAAGCCCTGTTCAAGGGTCTTACCGCTGCCGGAACGACCGTCCCGCTCAGCCGCGACACCAAGCGCCCCGGCGTGTTCATCAGCGTAGAAGACCGTGACTATCAGGAAATCCTGTCTCTGGCGCAGCAGTTCTATGAACAGGGTATGTGCCTCTACGCCACCCAGGGCACGGCTGAGGAGATTTCCCTCATGGGTATCGAAGTGGAAAGCGTACCTAATGTCTCCGAGAGCCATCGAATCCTTGAGCTCATGGAAGAAGGCAAGGTCAACTACGTCATCTACACCGGCGCTCTGCGCGATGGCACGCTCTCTGACTATCAGACCATCCAGATGCGTGCCACCCAGCTGGGGATCCCCTGCCTCACCTCTCTGGACACCGCAGGCGCTCTGGCGCAGATCATCGCCAGCCGCTTCAGTGAATTCAACACCGAGCTTGTCGATATCAACCATATGCGCCGCCGCCGTGGCCTGCTTCGCTTTGCCAAGATGCAGAGCTCCGGCAACGACTACATCTTCATTGAAAACTTCAACAATTCTCTCCCCTGCCCGGAATCCCTGTGCGTGACCCTTTGCACCCAGCACTACGGCATCGGCGCCAGCGGCATCGTGCTCATGGAATCCTCCGATGTGGCAGATGCAAAGATGCGCTCGTTCAACCGCGATGGCAGCGAAGGCATGCTGGCAGGCAATAACCTGCGCTGCGTTGCCAAGTACCTGTATGACAAGGATATTGTCCGCCGTGAGCAAATGCGCATTGAGACCGCCAGCGGCATCAAGCAGGTAGACGTCTTCCTGCGCGAGGGCAAGGTCAGCTCGGTCAGCGTTGAGATGGGTGTTCCCACGCTGGTTCCTGCGGAAATCCCCGTGCTTCTTCCCGGCGACCGTGCCGTGGACTGCCCCATCACCGTGGACGGTGAGACCTACCGCTGCACTTGCGTGGGTATCGGCAACCCCCACTGCGTTGTATTTACCGAGAAGCCTGATGCCATTAAGCTCAAAGAGCTTGGCCCCAAATTCGAGCATCATCCGCTCTTCCCCGAACGCATCAACACCGAATTTGTCCGTGTCGTCAACCGTACCACCCTGCGTATGCGCGTATGGGAACGCGGCAACGGCGCAACCCTCGCCTGCGGCACCGGCGCCTGCGCCTCTGCCGTTGCGGCAGTTGCGAACGGCTACTGCGACCGGAATACCGATATCCTTGTCAAGATGCCCGGCGGCGACCTGACCGTCAATGTGGGCGATGAGGTCGTCACCCTCACCGGCGATGCCGTCATGGTCTTTGAAGGCAAGCTCGAATATTGATCCCATAAAACCTGCCAGCCGATTCAAAACGGATCGGCTGGCCTTTGCATACTTGAAATTATCATATTATGCAGTATAATAGTAAAGATAGTATCAACAAGGAGGCCGCCCATATGTCCATTGATGTCCTTCAGGCAAAAATCAGAAAGCTGAAAAGTCCGGTAATGGTAGGACTTGACCCCTCCCCTGATGTGATTCCCCCCGCGCTGCTTCCCTCTGAGGGCGGACTGGCGGCACTTGCAAATTGCTATGAGGATTTCTGCACCGGGATTCTGGATGCCGTTTCGGGAATCGTACCGGCAATAAAGGTGCAGTCCGGCTGCTTCACACCTCTGGGTGCTGAGGGTCTGGCTGCAATGCAGCGGATCATGGAAAAAGCCACCCAGATGGGCTACTATGTGCTGCTCGACAGCAATTTCTCCAGCGTAGAGCATATCGCAAAGCTCTATGCCGACAGTCTGTTCGGTTCTGTCCGCGTGGGGCAGAGCAGCTACCATCCCTATGCCTGTGACGGCGTGACCATCAACGGCTATCTCGGCACCGACGCTGTGCGTCCCTTCCTCCCCTACTGTCAGGAGGAAAAAAAGAATCTGTTCTGCTATGTCCGCACCTCTAACAAATCCAGCCGTGAGGTTCAGGAGCTGATTTCCGGTGACCGTCTGGTCTATACCGCTATGGCTGACCTCATCATGCGCTGGAGCACCGATCTGTTCGGCAAAAACGGCTATTCCGAGATTGCCGCCGTGGTAGGCGCTACCCAGCCTGCGGCGATCAAAGCCCTGCGCGAAAAATATGACCGTATTTTCCTTCTGGTCACCGGCTACGGCGCACAGGGCGGACGAGCCAAGAACATCCAATATGCCTTCGATAAATTTGGTCACGGTGCCATCGTCAGCGCCTCCAGAAGCATCCTCGGCGCATGGCAATCCCCCAATGCAGATGAAGACTATCGGGAAGCCGCCAAAAAAGCGACAATCGAAATGAAAAACGATATCATGACCTATCTGATGGTCATATAAGCCGAAATATAAAAAGACTTTTTCAGCAGTTTCCGATGCCGCTGAAAAAGTCTTTTTTTTCATATTACCGAATCATTTCAAGGAATTCTTCCTCGCTCAGAACCGGGATGCCCAATTCGTTGGCCTTGCGGAGCTTCGAGCCTGCGTTTTCTCCCGCAACCACATAGGTCGTCTTCTTAGATACGGATGAAGAAGCCTTGCCGCCGAAGCGCTCGATCTGGTCGGTGGCCTGATCTCTCGTGAACAGGGACAGGGCGCCGGTGAGGACGAAGGTCTTGCCTGCAAAGCGCTGATCCTCGATCCGCTTCTCTGCAAGCATATTTACGCCCGCTTCTTTGAAATGCGCGATCATTTCCCGGCTGGCAGCATCGGAGAACCACGCAAGAATGGAATCCGCCGTGCCGGGGCCGATGTCCCGGATTTCAAGCAGCTCCTCTCGGCTTGCTGCCATGAGCGCATCCATAGAACCAAAGTGAGCGGCCAGCAGTTTTCCCGCCTTTGCACCGACCTGACGGATGCCCAGAGCAAAAATCAGGCGGCCAAGGTCGCGGGTCTTGCTCTCTTCAATGGAGGCAAGCAGCTTCTGGGGAGCTTTTTCTCCCTTCTGCCAAAGGCCGGAAATCTCCTCGAAGGTCAGATCATAAAGATCGGCAGGAGAATGCACCAGACCGCGCTCGAGAAGCTGATTCACAATGGCATCGCCCAAGCCGTCAATATCCATGGCATCGCGGGAAACAAAATGCTGCAGGGTTCGGGACAGCTGCGCAGGGCAGCGATCCCCGGTGCAGCGGGTCGCCGCGCCGTCCTCATCCCTTCTGGTGGGTGCACCGCACACAGGGCAGAAGGCAGGCAGCGTATAGGGAACCGTGTCCTCTCCCCGCTGCTCTACACAAAGGATTTCAGGAATGATCTCCCCTGCCTTGCGGATGCGGATGGTATCGCCGATGCGAATATCCTTCTGGGTAATAAAATCCTGATTGTGCAGCGTAGCGCTGGTCACCGTCGTACCCGCCAGACGCACCGGCGCAACCACAGCCTTCGGCGTCAGCACGCCGGTACGGCCCACCTGCACAACAATATCGAGCAGCTTTGAAGCTTTCTCCTCCGGGGGGTACTTGTAGGCAACCGCCCAGCGGGGGAATTTTGCGGTGCTGCCCAGGCGGGTACGCTGGGACAGGTCGTTGAGCTTAATGACCGCGCCGTCAATATCGAAGCTATAGCGCTCCCGCTCCTCATTGATACGGGTGATTTCTTCTTCGATCTCGGTAATTTTTCCGCAAAGGACGTATGGAATCACGCGGAAGCGCTGGCTTTGCAGATAATCAAGGGCTGCCGCATGGGTAGCAAAGCTTCGGCCTTCGCACAGCTGCATGTTGAAAATCAGGATATCCAGCTGCCGCTGTGCCGCGATTTTCGGGTCAAGCTGGCGGAGGGAGCCTGCCGCCGCATTGCGGGGATTGGCAAAGAGGGGCTCTCCGCGCTCCTCACGCACGCGGTTGAGTTCATGGAACACAGCCTTTGGCATGAAGACCTCGCCGCGGACGATCAGGCGATGGGGCGCATCGGGCAGCACCATGGGAATGGAGCGGATGGTTTTCAGATTCTCCGTCACATCCTCGCCAACCTGCCCGTCACCACGGGTCGCACCGCGGACAAAGTGACCGTCCTGATACTCCAGCGCTACGGAAAGACCGTCAACCTTTGGCTCAACCGTATATTCTGCCGTAGTCTGCTCCTGCATGCGGCTGTCAAAGTCCTCCAGCTCTTCAAAGGAAAACACATCCTGCAGGCTCTCCAGCGGCACCTCATGCACCACCTTCCGGAACTGGCTCAGCGCTTCTCCGCCCACCCGGCGGGTCGGGGAATTGGGGCTGGCATACTGCGGATACTGCGCCTCCAGCTCCTCCAGCCGCCGCAGAAGGCGGTCATATTCATAATCCGGCATGGTGGGGTCATCCATCACATAATAGCGATAGTTGGCCTCCTCCAATTGCTCTGTCAGTTGTCTGATTTCTTCTCTCGGTTCCATTTTTATTCTCCGTTCTTCTGCGTCTGTATCATGGTACTGGGTACCTGCCCGATCAAAATGGTCTCCGCCACCACAACCGTGGATGCTGTGTCGATTTCCCGCGTTCCTGCCGGTGTGAGCAGGGTCAGGTGGAGGGATACCTCCATCTCAATGCGGTGCAGCGTCTGATTGATGCCCGCTGCCGAAAAGGAACTAAAGTATTCCGCACCGGCATTCTGTATGCTGATAATGTGAACCGGCAGCATTGGCCCCAGCCCTGAAAAGAGGGTCGGGAACAGAATATTGCCCAGCGGGATGCCAAGCTCCCCCTCGCTCTGCTCCACAATTGCGGTGTTCAGAATTTGAAGGGTCTCATTTCGCAGGCGATTGAGCTGATTCATATCGGTTTGCAGAGCCAATAGACGTCCTGTGCCGTCCTTTTCCAAACGGACGATATCCCCATAGGAAATATCGTCCGTCTCCATCTGCTTTGCAATGGCCTCGGCAATGCAGTCTGATGCCTCATCCTCCGCCTGTGCCACGGCCAGCGCTTCAATCGTCGGAAGCAGCCGGAACCATGTCAGCGCAAAGGCCAGCAGGAGAAGCAGCAATAGACACACCGCATACAAACGCCGTTTCTTTTTTCGTCTCAAGGGCAACACCTCCTGCCAGAAGCAGGATATGCGCCTTACAGCTTTTTCATGTGGCTGCTGGCATAGTTTGCCATAAGTCGTTTCGTTCCCTGCTGGTCAAAGGCGATCTCCAGAAGGGCATCCGAGCCGGTTGGAACGACAGAGAGAATCATGCCATTGCCAAAGGCATCATGGTGCACCATATCCCCCTGACGGAAATCCGACTTGGGTTTTTCCGGGGCAGCAGGTCTTGCAGCAGAAAAATAGTTGGGGTAACTCCGCTTGGGCGGCGTATAGTCTGCAAAGCCGGCAGGCTCATAGAGCTCCGGCGAGCGCAGCTTCTCCACAGGGCAATCCTCCGGCAGCTCCTGCAGGAATCGGCTGGGGCGGTTGGCTGAGGTATGTCCATAGAGCATTCTCTGACGGGCGTGAGACATATGCAGGCTCTTTTTGGCTCTGGTAATGGCCACATAGCAAAGCCGACGCTCCTCTTCGATTTCCTCATTGTCGCCAATGGCACGCATACCGGGGAACAAGCCCTCCTCCATGCCCACAAGGAAGACATGCGGGAATTCCATGCCCTTGGCCGAATGCATGGTCATCATCACCGCTGCATCAGCGGTGGGGTCGTACTGCTCAATATCGGTATAGAGGGCAATTTCCTCCAAAAATCCGCCCAGAGTCGGCTCCATGGCATTCTGCGCATAATTGACGATGGAGGAACGAAGCTCTCTGACGTTCTCCAGCCGCACCCGATCCTCCGGCGTATCCTTCCCCTCCAGCATGGCGGCATAGCCGGTGCGGATGAGCAGCTCATCGTAGAAATCCGGCAGCGGCATCTGCGTAAGCAGGCTGCGGCACAGGGCGATCAGCTGCGTAAAGGCTGCCAGCTTGGCCTGCGCTTTTTCCAGCGCAGGATATGTGCGGGGATTGCTGAGCACCTCATAAAGGGGCGCATTCGCGGCTTCACTCAGGCGCTGCGCCATTTCCAGTGTGCGCGCACCGATCCCGCGGGCGGGCACATTGATGATCCGGCGCAGACGCAGATCATCTGCCGGGTTCTGGATGACCCACAGATAGGCCAGCATGTCCTTGATTTCTGCACGGTCAAAGAAGCGCGTGCCGCCGATGATGCGGTAGGGCACAGCCAGACGCTTGAATGCCTGCTCAAGCGCATTGGACTGGGCATTGTTGCGGTAGAGAATCGCGCAGTCGCCAAAGCGATCCATCTCCCGGATGCACCGGGCAACATAACGCGCCTCATCATCCTGATTGACTGCCTCATAGACGAAGATGGACTCCCCGGCATCATTGGTCGTCCAGAGCTTTTTGCCCTTACGGCCGCGGTTATGGGAGATCACGCCGTTGGCTGCATCCAGAATGGTTTTGGTGGAGCGGTAGTTCTGCTCCAGTCGGATCACCTTCGCTCCGCGGTATTCCTCTTCAAAGCCCAGAATATTTTCAATGGTCGCACCGCGGAAGCGGTAAATGCTCTGGTCATCATCGCCCACCACACAGATATTCTCATACCGCCCTGCCAGCAGGGAGGACAGGAGATACTGCAAATGGTTGGTATCCTGATATTCGTCAATGAGCACATAGCGGAACTTCTTCTGATAATATTCGCGCACCTGCTCATCATTCTGCAAAAGAAGCACGGTCTGCAAAATCAGATCGTCAAAATCCATCGCATTGGCAGCGCGAAGCCGGTTCTGGTAATCGGTATAGGCCTCGGCAATACGCGACAGGCGTATATCCCCCAGCGTTCGCGCCATAGCCGAAAAGTCCTCCGGCAGCTGAAGCTGATCCTTCGCCTTGGAGATGCGGGATAGCACCGCCTTAATGGGGAAGGATTTTACATCCAGCCCCATATCCTGCAGGACATCTTTCATGACGCGCTCGGAATCGGCGGTATCATAAATGGTAAACCGCCCGGTGTAGCCGAGCTTTTCGGCATCCCGGCGCAAAATCCGACAGCAGGCAGAATGAAAGGTCATCGCCCATACATCGAGCGCCTCACTGCCCAGCATATCCTCCAGACGGTTCTTCAGTTCTCCGGCAGCCTTATTCGTAAAGGTGATGGCAAGGATATTCCACGGCGCGGGGGGATTCATGCGGCAGAGGCTGAAAGCATGCTCGTCAATATTGCCTTCTTCCAGATAGGCAACATCCTCTTCCCCGATCCATTCCGGCATCTGCTCGCCGCTGCCAAACCACAGGAGGTTGGCAATGCGGTTTATGACCACCGTGGTCTTTCCGCTTCCGGCACCTGCAAGAAGCAGGAGCGGGCCTTCGGTAGCCAGCACAGCCTCCTGCTGGCGGTCATTGAGATGGGAAAACCGCGCGGAAATCACCTTCCGGCGGGCAGCTAAATATCGTTCATTCAGATCATTCATGGGCGGCTCCTGTCGTTTTGTTTCTTTCTTCCCATTTTACCCCAAGAGCCGTCATTTGTCGATAGGGCGCGCTAAAAAAACTCCCGGAGCTTCTTCAGCGCCTTCTTTTCAATGCGCGAGACCTGCACCTGCGAAACACCGATGATGCGCGCCACCCGCTCCTGTGTCAGGCCGTGGAAATAGCGAAGTGCAATGACCTTTTGATCCCTCTCGTCCAATGATTCGATCGCCTGCATCAGGGAGATGTGCTCGATCATATCCTCCTCGGGATTGCCGACGCTCAGCACCTGCTCCAGGCTGAACCCATCCTCCCCGGTCTTATTCTCCAGAGACTGGGTACTGCCTGTGGCAGTTTCCGCGGCGGCGATCTCCTCTACGCAGATGCCTGTAGCCTCAGACAGCTCGGACAGCGTCGGTTCCCGATCCAGCTCTCCCATGAGGCGCTGTCGGGCAGCCTTGATCCCGGCAGATCGCTCCTTGATGCTGCGGCTGACCTTGACCGTTCCGTCATCACGCAAAAAGCGGCGAATCTCTCCCGCGATTTTCGGCACGGCATAGGTGGAAAACTGGGTGCCATAGGACAGATCGAAGCCGTCCACCGCCTTCAAAAAACCAAGGCAACCCAGCTGATACAGGTCATCCGGGTCCACGCCCCTGCCGAAAAACCGCTTGGCCACCGACCAGACCAGTCCCGTATTCTCCACGATCAGCCGCTCGGAGGCCTCCCTGTCCCCTGCCTGCGCCCGTTTGATCAGCTCTGTCACGCTTTACCTCGCCGGACGATTTTGCGGCGCATGTACACAGTCGTCCCCTTTCCCGGGGTAGAGGTCACCCGCAGGCTGTTCATAAAGCTCTCCATAATGGTAAAGCCCATGCCGCTGCGCCCAGCACCACCGGTGGTGAACATCGGTGCTCTGGCCTGCGCGATATCGGCAATGCCGCAGCCGCGATCCTTCACCATCACCTCCAGCACACCATCTTCAATGATGCGCAGCCGCAGGATGATGAGGCCGATGGCATCCGGATAGGCGTGGACGATGCAGTTCGTGACCGCCTCAGATACTGCCGTCTTCACATCGTTGAGTTCATCAAGCGTGGGGTCCAGCTGGGCAGCAAACACCGCCGCTGCACCCCGGGCAAAGGCCTCGTTGCATGAAAGGCTGGGAAATTCCAGCGTGACCTGATTTTCTGATTTCATGTCGTCCTCCTTGTCAATTCAATCACCTTATCCAGCCCGGAGGCCTTCATTACCTTGTAGGGCTGCGCGCTGATATTCTTCAGCTCCAGCCTTCCCCCCAGCTCCCGCATACGCCGCAGGGCAAAGAGCACCACAGCGATCCCGCTGGAATCCATAAAGCCCACTTCGTTATAATCCAGCACGCACTTGGCGGGCAGATAGCTCTCCACTTTCCGGGAAAGCTCGTCCATGATCTCCCGGGCGCTGTGGTGGTCGATCTCCCCGGTGAGGCAGATGGTGAGCTGCTTTTCCTGCAAAAAGCTCGTCAGATTCAATTGATCTCCTCCCATTCTTTGTAAGTACATCCAGTATAAAGAATTTGGAAAGCAGCTACTGTCGAATAATAACAGATAAAAAATTTTCCCCCGGCTTTTTTGTAAGCCGGGGGATTGGGATTTTTACTTATCAGAAGCAGCGCTCACATTTGCCTGTGCGGCATTTTTCGATCTGCCCGCAGCGGTAGCACAGCTCATTTTTGCAGGTGCCGTTTTCCGCAAATTCCAGGAAATTATCTATGGTCGTCTCCGCAATATTGTTAAGCGCCTCGCGGGTCAAAAAGGCCTGATGAGAGGTCACAATCACGTTGGGCATGGAGATCAGCCGCGCCAGAACATCGTCTGATAGGATGTGTCCGGAATAATCCTGGAAGAAAATATCCGCCTCCTCCTCGTATACATCCAGGCAGGCCGCGCCCACCTTCCTCTCCTTGATGCCCGCAAGAAGGGCTTCGGCATCGATCAGCGCACCACGGGAGGTATTGAGAAGCACAACACCTGTCTTCATCCGGGCGATGCTTTCCGCATTGATCAGGTGGTGCGTCTCCTCCGTCAGGGGGCAGTGGAGAGATATGACATCACTCTCGGAAAAAATGGTCTCAAGCGGCACATACAGGTCTGCCAGCTCCGGCGCAGGGTACTTGTCATAAGCCAGCACCCGCATACCAAAGCCGCGGCAGATATCAATAAATGCGCGGCCGATCTTGCCGGTACCGATCACGCCCACGGTTTTACCGTGCAGGTCAAAGCCGGTCATGCCATTGAGGGAGAAGTTGAAATCGCGGGTGCGGATATAGGCCTTGTGAATGCGGCGAACGGAGGTAAGCAGCAGCGCCATCGTGTGCTCGGCTACAGCATAGGGAGAATAAGCGGGCACATGAAATACATGGATTTTTCCATAGCACTGGGAAATATCCACATTATTGTAGCCCGCGCAGCGCAGGGCGATCATTCGGATGCCCATTTCATAGAGCTTATCCACCACCGCCGCGTCAGCCCGGTCATTGACAAAAATGCACACGCCCTCACAACCCCGCGCCAGCTCTGCGGTGTCCGGGGTCAGTCGGGTCTCATAATAACGGAAGGTAATATCCTTCCCCTGTCTCATTTCCTCAAACGATGCCTGATCATAGGGCTTTGCGTCAAAAAATGCAATAATCATAGCGTACTCCTTTCTGTTGTTTTACCCCGCTTGTGCAAAAACATACAAAAAAAGCCGTCAGCGCATTTTGCGGTTGTTCGCCGGGGTGTAATATGGTATAGTGTTATCAATTTGACGATGAAAAGGCGGTGAAGCCGTATGTCCCGAAAAAAAGCGTTCCTCTTCTCCTTTCGCCATACCTATCCCATGTTCATCAGCTGGATCCCGGTGGCTCTGGTATATGGCCTGATGATGAAGAACGCAGGCTACAACTTCCTCTGGACCGGCCTGTCCTGCGTTGCCATTCCCTTTGGCACGCTGCAAATGGCGGCGATCAGCTTCTATCACAGCACCATCTCCTGGCTGATGATCGTTACTACCTCCATCGCCATTGCCTGCCGCCATGTGTTCTACGGGGTATCCTTTCTGGAGCGTTTTAAAAAATACGGCTTCAGCAGGTATTACATGCTTTATATGCTCTGCGATGAGCTATACTGTCTGTACTGCTCCTACGAAATTCCCGCTGATACCGATGAAAAATGGGTCCATATCTTCACCGCATTTCTCCTGCAGCTCTACTGGGTCGTGCTGACAATGTCAAGCAGCCTCCTGGGTGCGCTCATTCCCATCGACCTTACGGGAATTGATTTTGCACTGACCGCTCTGTTTGTAACCATTCTCATCGACATGCTCCGCAGCAACCCCACGCCGCTGCCTGCACTCACCGCAGGCGGCCTGAGCATAATGTGCCTGCTGATCTTCGGTGCGGATTCGTTCCTGATCCCGACACTGGCTCTCACAACCGCTGCACTGCTGCTCCTCCGGGGCAAGCTTGAGCCGAAAGCACAGGAGGTGGCGAAGCTTGGAAATTAACGTAACGCGAACGCTGCTGATCCTGCTCATCGGCGGAATCATCACCTTCCTCTCCCGCTCCCTGCCTTTTCTCCTCTTTCGCAATCGACAGGTGCCGAAGGTGATCACCTATCTGGGGAAGGTGCTACCCATGGCCATCATTTGCGTGATGATTTTCTTCTGCATCAAGGATATCCACTTCCGCGCACCCGGCGGCTATCTTCCCTATATCATCTCTCTGGCTGTCACAGCAGCCGTCCATCTGTGGAAGAAAAACACCTTCCTCTCCATTACCTGCGGTACCGTGTGCTATATGCTTCTGGTGCAGTTGGTATTTTAGTGCAAAAAAACAGGGCTGTCTTGCAAATCGCAGGACAGCCCTGAACTTTTTTGATTAGTTTCTCACCTGCAGAAGCTTCTGCTTGAGCTCGCCCTCGATGCGGCGCAGCTCGGTCTCCGCAGCGGCACGGCGCTGGGCGCCCTCCGTTTGGATCTGGAGAACCTCGTCCAGAGTCGAGATCAGCTGCTGGTTGGTGTGCTGGAGGGTCTCGATATCGACGACGCCGCGCTCGGATTCCTTAGCGGTCTCAACCGTGGCGCTATGGAGCATCTCGGCATTCTTCTTCAGAAGCTCGTTTGTCACATTGGTGACCTGCCGCTCAGCTTCCAGTGCCTTGTAGCTGTCGCCAATGCCGAGCGCAAGAACCATCTGGCTCTTCCACAAGGGGATGGTGCTGACGAGAGAGGTCTGAATCTTCTCGGTCATCAGGGTGTCGTTATTCTGAATCATGCGGATCTGGGGCGCCATTTGCAGGCAGATCACGCGGGTCAGCTCCAGATCATGGAGCTTCTTCTCAAAGCGCTCGATCATGTTGGCATAATCGTTGGCATGCTGTGCATCATCGGCAAGACCGCTCTGCGCAGCCTGTGCGCGAAGCTGGGGCAGCGTCTCTTCTTTAGCCTGCCGGAGCGAGGTCTGACCGGCGAGAATATACATGGTCAGCTGCTTATAGTAATCCAGGTTCTTATCATACATCTGGTCAAGAATCGCGATATCCTTCAGGAGAATGACCTGATGGTTTTTCAGGTTTGCGGAAATCTTGTCCACATTGGCCTCGGCCTTATCGTAGCGAACCTTCATCATTTCCATGTTGGAGCTTGCCTTTTTGAACAGACCCTTAATGCCCTTTTTCTCCGTCTCTGTATCGAAGCCCTTGAGCTCCATGACCAGCGAGGGGAGCATATCGCCCACCTCGCCCATATCGCGGGTGCGGACATTGTTGAGGGCGGCGCCGGAAAAATCGGCAATGTTCTTCTGTGCGCCTGCGCCGTACTGCATCACCAGCTTGGTATCGGTGATATCAATTTTCTTTGCAAAGTCCACTACAGTCTTCTGCTCAGCCTCCGAGAGCTGCGACAGGTCAGGTCCGGCCTCCGGACGGTTATCCTGCACCATCTGGGGATCGGTGAGGGACATTTCCGGCTGAATTTCCACTTCGGGCTTTACATCCAATTCCGGTGTCAGGGTGAGCTGGGGGATTTTTTCTTCCATTTCCATAGTAAATTCTCCTTTTTCTAACAGAAGTTCTTCGTTTTTCTTATTGTATGCTTATTTTTCCGACAAGTCAAGGGAAGCGTTGACATTTTTGGCCCTTAGGCGGTATAATAGACAGAGATTTTTAGCACAGCATCTGGAGGACTTTTCGTATGGCAAAAGCTGCGCCTTCCATCCTGTCATCCGATTTTCTGAATCTGGGACGGGACATCCGAAACATGGAGCCCAACGGCGCCGATTACATTCATATTGACGTAATGGACGGCAATTTTGTTCCCAATATTTCTGTAGGACTTCCGGTGGTTCGTGCCATCCGTCCGGCGACGAAGCTTCCGATGGATGTCCATCTGATGATCGAGCGTCCGGGCAGGTACGTTGACCGCTTCTGCGAAGCCGGTGCGGATATTCTTACGCTGCATATCGAGGCGGACACGGAAGAAAACATTCTCTCTGCCCTCCGGCGGATCAAGGCACTCGGGGTACGTCCCGCGATCAGCCTGAAGCCTGCCACCCCCGCGGAGGCCGTGCTTCCCTTCCTGCCCCTTTGCTCCCTGATTCTGGTCATGACGGTGGAGCCGGGCTTCGGCGGACAATCCTTCATGGCGGATATGCTGCCGAAAATGAAGAAGATTTCGGAATACATCGCCCAGATCAATCCTGCCTGTGAGCTGGAGGTTGACGGCGGCATCAACATCGAAACCGCAAAGCTCTGCCGGGAGCATGGCGCAAACGTGCTCGTATCCGGCAGCAAGTATTTCAAATCCGAAGACCCCGCTGCCTATTGCCGCGCCCTTCGGGGGAATATCTAAGCTATCATATAAATAACCGGGGAATCCACTGCGGATTCCCCGGTTTTGATTATTTCTGCTCGCGGAAGTGCAGGGTCGGCGCTTCGATGTGAACCTTCATGTCGTCAGCAACGGAGTCTGTAATAAACGCGCTGCCGCCGATGACGGTGTTATCACCGATTTCGGTACGGCCGCCCAGAATGGTGGCGTTGGCATAAATGGTGACATTGTTGCCCACCTTGGGGTGACGGCGGCCGGGGTAGGAGTTGTGTCCGGCACGGGTGGACAGAGCGCCCAGCGTGGAGCCCTGATACATCTTGACATGGTCGCCAATGATCGTTGTCTCGCCGATGACGATACCGGTGCCATGGTCAATAAAGAAATATTCGCCAATGGTGGCGCCGGGGTTGATATCGATCCCGGTGCAGCTGTGGGCATACTCGGACATGATGCGGGGAATCATAGGTACCCGCTCCATATAAAGCTCATGTGCAATGCGATAGACAAAAATGGCATAGAAGCCGGGATAGCAGAGGACGATTTCTTCCTTGGAGGTTGCCGCAGGGTCGCCCTCAAAGCTGACCTTCAGATCCTTGATGAGCAGATCCTGAATCACGGGCAGGCGCTTCACAAGGCGCTCGCAGATTTCACCGGCTCTGTGCTCCTCCTCTTCGGGAAGGCTGAGGGCGATCTGGTGCTCCAGAGACTCCATCGCATGCCGAATCAGCAGCGCACAGTACTGCTCAGGGGGCAGCTTGACAAGATGCTTATCGCCATAATAGGCAGGGAAGATTATTTTCTGAAACAGTGTCAGAATATCCAGTACAGCCTGCCGCTCGGGAAGACGCAGAGACTCGCCGTACATGGGGATTTCTGCCGCCTTGTAGCCCTCGGCCATAAGAGCAGCAGCGCTGAGAACCAAATCATCCCGATATTGACGCTTATCCATATTATTCTCCTCCTTGAAACATTGTCGTGGTTAAGTAACGGTCACCCAGATCGGGCAGAAGGGCAACGATGATTTTCCCGGCGTTTTCCGGGCGCTTTGCAAGCTGAATCGCGGCATAAACGGCCGCGCCGGAGGTAATGCCGCAAAGAAGACCTTCGCTGCGGGCAAGCTCGCAGCCGGTCTGATAGGCATCTTCATCCGTGATGGGCATGATCTCATCGATCAGGCTCAGATCGAGCACCTCCGGGACAAAGTTCGCACCGATGCCCTGCAGGCCGTGCGGGCCTGCCTTGCCGCCGGACAGAAGCGGAGAGGCGGCGGGCTCGACCGCCACCAGCTTCACATTGGGGTTTTGCTCCCTGAGGTAGCGCCCTGTGCCGGTAATGGTGCCGCCGGTGCCTGCACCGGCTACAAAAATGTCAACCTTTCCATCGGTATCCGCCCAGATTTCGGGGCCGGTGGTGTGATAATGGGCTGCGGGATTGGCGGGGTTTTCAAACTGACCGGCAAGAATGGAGCCGGGATTGGCTTCATGCAATTCCTTTGCCTTCTCGATCGCGCCGGACATACCCTTTGCGCCCTCGGTCAGAACAACGGTCGCGCCGTAAGCGGCAAGCACCTGACGGCGCTCAATGCTCATGGTATCGGGCATGGTAAGGACGACCTTATATCCTCTGGCAGCGCCGATGGCAGCAAGACCCACACCGGTATTGCCGGAGGTCGGCTCAATAATCATGCCGCCGGGAGAAAGCTTTCCTTCTCTCTCAGCGCAGAGGATCATCTCCAGCGCCACACGATCCTTGGCAGAGCCTGCGGGATTCTGCCGCTCCAGTTTGACAAAAACAGGGGCAGAAAGTCCGTGGTTCTTTGCCAGACGATGCAGAGCGACCAACGGTGTTTTTCCTACCAGCTCTTCAATTCCTGCTGCGTAATTCATGATCATACCTCCTCATAAAGAAAAAAACAGCAGAGCCTTGCGCTCTGCTGCATCCATAGGGAAAACCGGGTCTGTCAGCAAACGCGCATAGTATCCCCACAGCAACAACAAGCGGCTGTACGGAACATCATAACGCGGCCTCCCTTACCTTTATTATGCAGACAGTATAACATCATTTTTGGAAAAAGGCAAGGGAGAAAGCGCACGCCCGGAAAAAATATCGGCACGCCCAAAAAGCCGAAAGCGTCGGCAAAAGCTTGACTTCATGGAAAATAACGGATATAATGCACATATTATGGGTTGGTATGCTCTGCTGACCACTAAATATCGTGAGGAATCCAAATGACCAGGAATAAGCCAAATTACGGCAACGAAAGCATCGACATTCTTGAGGGCGCAGACCGCGTCCGAAAAAAGCCCAGCGTCATCTTCGGCTCTGACGGACTGGATGGATGCGAGCACGCTGTTTTTGAAATTCTCTCCAACGCCATCGACGAAGCCCGCGAGGGCTACGGCGATACCATCATCGTCACGCGCTATGCAGATAAGTCCATCGAAGTGGAGGACTTCGGCCGCGGCTGTCCCGTGGACTGGAACCCCATCAAGAAGCGCTATAACTGGGAGCTGGTATTCTGCGAAATGTACGCCGGCGGCAAATACGGCAACGATGCCGGAGAAAGCTATGAATTCAGCCTCGGCACCAACGGACTGGGTGCCTGCGCCACACAGTACAGCTCTGAATACTTCGATGCCGTCATCCGCAGAGACGGCTTCAAATATACCCTCCACTTTAAAAAGGGTGAAGTAGTCGGCAAAAAGGGGCAGGAGCTGCTTAAAGAGGAGACCGACCGCAAAAAGACCGGCTCATGTTTCCGCTGGCGTCCCGATCTGGAGGTCTTTACCGACATCGACATTCCCGCCGAATTCTATCTCGATGTCCTCAAGCGGCAGGCCGTGGTCAATAAGGGCGTGCATTTCCGCTTCCGCAATGAGGTTGGCGGAAAATTTGAGCAGACGGAAATCTGCTATGAAAACGGTATTGTAGATTATGTAAACGAATTGGCGCAGGATCGTGCCTTTACCATGACCCAGTACTGGGAGACCGAGCGCCGCGGCCGTGACCGCGAGGACAAGCCGGAATACAAGGTGCGCCTCACCTGCGCCCTGTGCTTCACCAAAAGCACCAGCCAGATCGAATACTACCATAACTCCTCCTGGCTTGAGCACGGCGGTGCGCCGGAAAAGGCCGTCAGGAGCGCCTTTGTCTCTGCGCTGGATGCCTACTGCAAGCAGGCCGGAAAATACAATAAAACAGAAGCAAAGCTGACCTTCCCCGACATTGCCGACTCTCTGGTACTTGTCACCAACTGCTTCTCCACCCAAACCTCCTATGCCAACCAAACCAAAAAGGCCATCACCAACCGCTTCATTCAGGAAGCCATGACCGCCTTCCTGCGCGAGCAGCTTCAGGTCTATTTCATTGAGAACAAAAATGAAGCGGATCGGATCATCGATCAGGTGCTCATCAACAAGCGGGCGCGTGAGACCGCCGAGAAAACCAAGGTCGCCGTCCGCAAAAAGCTCTCCGGTAGCATCGACATTGCCAACCGCGTGCAGAAGTTCGTCGATTGCCGCAGCCGCGACCCCATGCGCAGAGAAATCTATATCGTCGAGGGCGACTCCGCTCTTGGCTCTGTCAAGCTCTCACGCGATGCAGAATTTCAGGGCATTATGCCGGTTCGCGGTAAAATTCTCAACTGCCTGAAGGCAGACTATGTCCGCATATTCAAATCCGAAATCATCACCGACCTCATGAAGGTACTGGGCTGCGGCGTCGAGGTGGACACCAAAAAAGCCAAGGAGCTGCACAGCTTCGACATTGAGAATCTCCGCTGGAGCAAGATCATCATCTGCACCGATGCGGACGTGGACGGCTTCCAGATCCGTACCCTGATCCTCACCATGCTCTACCGCCTCTGCCCTACCCTCATCCGGGAAGGCTATGTCTATATCGCCGAATCGCCGTTGTTTGAAATCACCTGCAAGGAAAAAACATGGTTTGCCTACAACGAGCAGGAAAAGGCGGAGATCATGAAGAAGCTGGAGGGCAAACGCTATACCCTCCAGCGCTCCAAGGGTCTGGGTGAAAATGATCCCGATATGATGTGGATGACCACCATGAACCCCGCCACCCGCCGCCTCATCCGGGTCATGCCGGAGGATGTGGAAAAGACCGCCCAATGGTTTGACCTCCTGCTGGGCGATAACCTCACCGGACGCAAGGAACATATTGCCCAGAATGGCTATAAATTCCTTGAGCTGGCAGATATTTCTTAAAAAGGAAGCCGAATTATGGCAAAGAAGAAAGCCAACAACGAAACATCCGCGCATAGCCAGAATCCCAACGTCATGGGTCTGCACGCCAGTGTTCTGGAGCAGCCCATCTGCGATACGCTGGAAACAAACTATATGCCCTATGCCATGTCGGTCATCGTGTCCCGCGCCATCCCGGAAATCGACGGCTTTAAGCCCTCCCACCGGAAGCTGCTGTATACCATGTACAAGATGGGACTTCTGACCGGCGCCCGCACCAAATCCGCCAACATCGTTGGCTCCACCATGAAGCTCAATCCTCACGGCGATGCAGCCATTTATGAGACCATGGTGCGTCTTGCCAAAGGCAACGGCGCCCTGCTCACCCCCTTTGTGGACTCCAAGGGCAACTTCGGCAAGGTATATTCGCGCGATATGTCCTATGCCGCGCCCCGCTATACCGAGGCCAAGCTCTCCCCCATCTGCCATGAGCTGTTTGCCGACATCGACGAGGACACCGTGGATATGGCGGACAACTATGACGCCACCATGAAAGAGCCGGTGCTCCTGCCCACCACCTTCCCCAACGTGCTGGTCAGCGCCAACACCGGCATTGCCGTCGGCATGGCAAGCAATATCTGCGGCTTCAATCTGGAAGAGGTCTGCAATACCGCGATCGCCCTGATCCGCGACCCGGAGTGCAATCTTCTGGAAACCCTTCCTGCGCCTGATTTCTCCACCGGCGGCGAAATTCTCTATGATCCGCTGGAAATGTCTGAAATCTACAAAACCGGCCGCGGCTCATTCAAAGTCCGGGGCAAGTGGCGCTATGTGAAGGAAGACAACCTGATCGAAATCTACGAGATTCCCTATACCACCACCTCCGAAGCCATCATGGATAAGGTCGAGGAGCTGGTAAAGGCCGGAAAAATCCGCGAGATCAACGATATGCGCGATGAAACCGATCTCAACGGCCTCAAGCTCACCATCGACCTCAAGCGCGGCGCAGACCCGGAAAAGCTGATGCAGAAGCTCTGCCGCTCCACCCCCCTCATGGACAGCTATCCCTGCAACTTCAATATTCTCATCGCCGGAATGCCCCGGGTGATGGGTGTACGCGAAATTCTTGAGGAATGGACCGCATGGCGCAGCGAATGCATCCGCAGGAGAGTCTTCTTCCAGCTGCAAAAGAAGAAGGAGAAGCTCCATCTTCTCAAGGGTCTGCAAAAAATCCTTCTGGACATTGATAAGGCCATTGCCATCATCCGCAATACCGAGCTGGATGCGGAGGTCATCCCCAACCTGATGATCGGCTTCGGCATCGACCAGATTCAGGCGGAATTTGTCGCTGAGATTCGCCTGCGCAACATCAACAAGGAATATATCCTCAAGCGCACCGCTGAAACCGGCGATCTGGAAAAGCAGATTGACGAACTGGAGCAAACGCTGAACAGCAACCGCCGCATCCGCTCCATCATCATTGACGAGCTCAAAAAGGTTGCCCAGAAATACGGCGAGCCGCGCCGCACCTCTCTGGTCTTTGAAACCGCCCTTGCACTGGAAGAGGAGCCGGATGAGACCCCGGATTATCCCGTCAGCGTTTTCATCACCAAAGGCGGCTATCTCAAGAAGATCACCCCGCAGTCCCTCCGTATGTCCGGCGAACAGAAATACAAGGAAGGCGATTCCCTGCACCGGAAGCTGGAGCTGAGCAACCGCGCAGAGCTTCTCGTCTTCACGAGCCTCTGTCAGGCTTATAAATGCAAGCTCTCCGATTTTGAGGATTCCAAGGCCAGTGTACTGGGCGATTTCCTTCCCGGCAAGCTGGGCATGGACGAGGGCGAGACGGTCATTGATGTACTGCCAGCCGGGGATTACAGCGGCTGGGTCCTGTTCTTCTTTGAGAACGGCAAGGTCGCCAAGGTAGAGCGCAGCGCCTATGCCACCAAGTCCAACCGCCGCAAGCTCACCGGTGCCTTCTCCGACCGAAGCCCGGTCAAGACCATCCTTGTCCTGCCTGAGGAAGCCCGGATCGCCCTCTATGCCACGGACGGCAGAGCTCTGATTTTCTCCTCTGCCCTCCTGAGCGCGAAATCCACCCGCAGCACCCAGGGTGTCAGCGTCATGAGCCTCAAGCGCAAGAGTCTGGTTGACCGCGCTGCCCTTCTGGAGGAAACGGGCATCATCAACCATAGCCGCTATGCTGTCCGCACCCTTCCCGCCCCCGGCAGTCTCCTCAAGCCCGAAGACGGAGAGGAGAAGCAGCTTTCCATCGAATAAGCAGACCTGCTGTATCATGCCTAGTTGGAGGTCACAACTATGATCCGCCGTGTACTTGCTATCGTCCTTGCTTTATCGCTGCTGCTTTCCGGCTGCAGCCTTGCAAAAAAACTTGTCCCGAAAAACAACTATCACTTCTCCGAGGACCACGACTCCCAAAGCGAGCAGGAAAACGTGGATATGTCTACATCTGTTACGAACAAGGCTGAACTGGAGCAGCTGTTTCTCACCATGATCCAGAGCAACCAGACAGATGCCTCCATTATCACCGATCATTATGACGGCAACCTGAAGGATGACTGCGACGCCATCATCCATACAGTTCTGCATGAAACGCCCGAAACAGCCTACGCTGTCCGCACCATCTTCGCTGACGTGAAGGAAGCGGATATGTTCTATAAGCTGAATCTCACCATTTTCTATCTGAATTCCTACAGCGATCTTCATTCACTCAAAAACAGCAATGTGAATTCTGCATCCGATATGGAAGCAGCGCTCAAAAGTGCACTGGAAAGTAATGAAGAAAGCGTTTTGTTCCACGTTTTCAATTACAGCGACACACTATATGAGACAGACGATTACTACAATACCTTAGCCCAAAAAATCTTTGCAGAAGACCCCATATCTGTTATGGCCTTACCTGCGATCACAAGCAAAGCCTATCCTGATTCTGGCAAAGACCGTATCGTCCGGCTGGATCTGGAATACCCCAGTGCCCCGGAGACATCCGAAACTGAAGAGAATTCCAGCACGCCGCTCACGCAGGCAGAATTGGGCGTTATGAAGGAAACCGTATCCCGGTTTATTGACAGCGCCAGTGATTACGCAAGCTATGCAAGCAGCGAGAAGGAAAAAGCATTCCAAATCTACTCCTATCTGACCGGCCTGCACCAGTATACCATCGCAGATGCGTCCTCCAAGACCCCCGCCTTTGACCTGCTGACCAAAGGGATTGCTGACAGCCGGATCTTTGCCCTGATCTACAACGCCATGTGCAATAAGGCCGGATTGAAATGCCGCGTGGTACAGGGGCAAAAGGACGGGAAAGAGTATTACTGGAATATCCTTGAATTCGAGAATTACGCCTGTCATCTGGATCTTCTGGCAGATGAACGGAAAAATCGCTCCGAACCAAGGCTGCTCTTTGATGCGCAGATGGATGACTATTCGTGGGATGCGCGCAGCTATCCCAAATGTGTGGAGCCTGTGCCGACGATCACGCCGAACGAAAAGACGCCGGAAGAGAATCACGCAGCAACGCAGCCCCCGGAAGAACCCCCCAACGAGCCGCCCGAAGAAAATAATGCAGCAGACGCAAAATAATACTTGACATTTGAGGCAAAACTGCGTATAATACATCCGTCCGTTGCGGGTGTAGCTCATCCGGTAGAGCGCCACCTTGCCAAGGTGGAGGTAGCGAGTTCGAGCCTCGTCACCCGCTCCATAATAAAAAGTCGCCTCCCGGCGGCTTTTTATTTTTATTGGCGGCATTTTTCGGAAGCTCTGCATCTTGGCAAGGTCATCAACTTAGGGCAGGGGTTTAAGATTGTCCTAATTTCAATAAATTACACGACCTGCCGTAGGGGCGAACTGCGTTCGCCCGCCTGCCGATTCAACCGACATTTGATTAAGCTGCAAGCCGGAGCGGGCGAACACAGTTCGCCCCTACAGGGGTGCCTGCCACCGAACAGCAAAGCCTTACCTTAAGTTGATGACATTGCCATCTTTGGGAGGATGAACGTATGGAACAGATCAATTATGAGGAACTGGTACAGGATTCTCTGCAACGAATTGAGAAAAAGAACGCCCGGCGGAAGGTAAAAAACAAAGTTGCGGCGATTTGTCTTCTTGTCTTGCTGCTGATCATCATTCTGATATTCGCATTCAGAAAATAATCCATCGTTATTGTGTAAGCGCCCTCCATGATTGGAGCGGCGCTTTTCTTATCCGCTATCCCGTCATATCCGCTCCCCTGCGGCATATACTGGAGCGGAGGAGGCGAGATGGATATGACAAAGGATGAAATCGCACAGGCCGGCCCCCATCGGCTGGTACTGGAGGAGCGGCAGCACATGAGCCTGACCGGCGTTACCGATGTGGACAGCTTTGACGATACGGTGGTGCAGCTTCGCACCAACCGCGGACTTCTTACCGTGCAGGGAGAGGGCTTGCAGCTGAAAAGCCTGAACGTAGAGGGCGGACAGGTCAGCATAGACGGCACTGTGCGCGCCATAGTTTATGAAGCCGCACCCAAAGAGGGCAGCTTTTTCCGGCGGCTGCTGGGCTGATGGAATATACGCTTCAGGCGCAGACGCTGGAATTCCTCCGCGCCGGACTTTTGGGGCTCATGCTGGGGCTTCATTATGACCTTCTCCGCCTCCCAAGAAAAATGCTTCCGAAGCTCACCTGGCTTTTCGATCTCTGGTTCTGCCTGAGTGCACTTGTATCGATGCTTTCCCTGGCACTCTATGGCGGCACCGGGCAGCTGCATCTATTCATGCTATTGGGAACAGGACTGGGTCTTGCTGCCTATTTTCCGGGACCCGGACGCTTATTGGGTCCGATGTTTAGCAGATTGGGCGAAATAATAAAAAAATTTTTTCAAAAACTCTTTTCAAATCAAAAAAAATCGAGTAGAATATTGATTAAGAAGCTGGGAGGGCTGTTGCCGCTCCCTTGGAAAAGAGGCAAGAAGGCACATGAGAATCAAGTTCAAGCGTTCATCGCTGCTTACGTTGGTGATCATCATGATTCTTCTGGTCTACGCCATGGTGTCTCTGGTTCATCTCCAGCGGCAGCTTTCCGCCAAACAGGACGAGCGTCAGGCGCTCGACACGCAGATCAACCAGATCCAGCAAGCCAACGTCGATCTGGAAAACCGCATCAACGCACTCGACACCGATGAAGGCGTTGAAGACGCCGCAAGAGACCAGTTTGGCTGGGTCTCCGAAGGCGAGGTCACATTCTTCGATATCGGTGACTGACCCCTGCACACAATAAATCCAAGAGAGGAACATGGGCGCATATATGGAATTCACTACTGGGGCAATTCTGGAAGGTAAGGTCAAATCCATCACCAAATTTGGCGCATTTATCGCACTGCCGGAGGGTAAAACCGGTCTGGTACATATCTCTGAGATCGCCTACACCTATGTCAATGAGGTGCGCGACCATCTCACCGAAGGGCAGGATGTAAAAGTTCAGATTCTTGCCGTTGATCCGTCCGGGAAGATCAATCTTTCCATCAAGCGTGCGCTGCCCCGCCCGCAGAATACGGCACGGCCCAGAGAAGCGCAGTCTTCCTACCGTCCCGCTGCCAGCCGCCCCGCTGCATCATTCCAAAAGGCCAGCCCCGCCATGGGTGAGGTTCTGCCCCCCAGTGGAGATCGCGCCTTTGAAGACAAGCTCAAGGCGTTCATGTCGGAATCCGACAACAAAATCGCCAGCTCTGGCCAGTACGAACACAAAACCAGAAGCCGCAGAAGATAAACTGCACGCTGCCGTGGGGGACACCTGCGGCAGCGTTTGTAATCAGGAGGAGAAAAAATGGCACATGTGGTCATTACAGGCGGCAGCCGAGGCATCGGCGCTGCTGCCGTCCGCGCTTTTTGTCAGCGGGGGGATCGCGTCAGTTTCCTGTATGCCCAAAGCCGCACGCAGGCAGAAGCGCTCTCGATGCAAACCGGTGCAGCTGCCATCCAATGTGACGTTGCCGACCCGGAAGCTGTCAGAGAAGCCTTTGATAAGCTCGGCGCTGTGGATGTTCTCATCTGCAATGCGGCAATCGCCCATCAGGGGCTGGTCACACACATCGGAGAGGAGCTTTGGCACCGGCTGTTCGAGGTCAATGTCCACGGTATGTACCGCTGCATCTGCGCTGCCCTGCCGGGTATGATCCAAAGGCAATCTGGCTGTATCATCACCGTTGCCTCCATGTGGGGGCAGGTCGGCGCAAGCTGTGAGGTTGCCTATTCCGCCACCAAGGGTGCCGTCATCGCCATGACCAAAGCACTTGCCCAGGAGCTTGGGCCGAGTCACATCCGGGTCAACGCCGTCTCCCCCGGCCTGATCACCACGGATATGACCGCCAACCTTACCGAAGAAACGCTGACCGAGCTCCATGAGGCCACCCCCCTGGGATGCAGCGGAACCCCGGAGGATGTCGCGCAGGCCATGGTCTACCTGGTTGATGCGCCCTTTGTCACCGGGCAGATTCTCCCGGTCAACGGCGGCTTTGTCATCACCTGAATCCATAACCGAGAACGCCGACAGTCTCTGCTGAAAGAGGCTGTCGGCGTTGTTTTATGCTCTGATTTTTCCTTCCCTTTTCAGCATTTCCAGAAATCCCCGGCAGCCCTCATTGACATCATGCCATGTCGCATCGAAGTCGCCGGTAAACCACGGATCCGCCACAGAGCCGGGGTGGTTGGTATAATCCAGCAGCAGGCTGATTTTATGCTCCCGATCACCGCCGCACATGCGGAGCATATTGCGAAGATTGTATGAATCCATACCGATCAGGTAATCATACCTCTGATAATCTGCCTTCGTCAGCTGGCGCGCTCTTTTCCCATCGCACCGAATCCCATGCTCCAGCAGCTTCCGCCGCGCCGGAGGATACACCGGATTCCCCAGCTCCTCCGTACTGGTCGCCGCCGAAGCAATCTCAAAATGCCCACTAAGCCCCGCTTCCTTCACGATCTCCTTCATCACAAACTCCGCCATAGGACTGCGGCAAATATTGCCGTGGCAAATGAAAAGTACCTTAATCATAATGTATTTCCTCCTCAAATGCCGTACTCTGCACCGATTTGCACCGATATACGGCATCATTTTCCTTGTGTATTTTCTGTTTTTCTGTCACAATTTTGCCGGAACTGGGCAAAATAGTGCAAGTTGAAGCAGGCTGTAGTAGTAGAACCGTAGTAAACAGGGGGTGCAAATACTACTCCGGATTATTAAACTTGCAGAGAAAGTTGTGGGTTTCATTCCTCAACCAGATCAATGATTTGATTTGATTTTGGCCTAAACAACTTATCAAATAGGACTTCGTTTCGCTGCTTTGCATCTTTGAGAAGCTTAGTATAGGAAATAACTTCAATATAGGCTCCTCGAGGTGCATTAAAACCAAAAAACCCCTCTCCATCAGGAGTCCTATTCAGTCCGGCATTAGCAGCATCTTCTTCCAGGCTGTCTGTAATGTCTGCAATTACATAGCAATAAAATGCTGCGTTATTAACATTACCAAAGCCTCGACCATTAGATCGCTTGACCTTTCCGGCTTTAATATCAGATACATATTTCAAGACTTGATTAATCGGATTGTTGTCATCTGAACTCAAATCGTTACGCTGTGGCCTTTTTAATTCGATAATAGTAATCGAGTTAAGTGTATCTGAATCCGCAGAATAGGATATTGCCTTGTCAAATACAGCAATGTCCATTCTTCTCGGAACATCACTTTGTAGTACAGGCAGTGTTTTCATAGGCTGGTCGGATGCAAGAAAGCTATGATAAGCAAGACGATCATCAACAAGCCAGAGATTCATCTCATCAAATTGGACATCGTCCGATGTGATTTGCATTGGGCAAATAATCGAATGAATTGTTGATTCTTTGCTATATTTCCCATCATCATCGTATTCCAAAGCTTTCTCAAGCAAATCTATAACTGCTTTTCTGCGCACAATGTATTCTGCCAAACTTGCCTGGCTTAACTGTGTCACAGAGGAACAATACTCATGGAATAATTCCATAAAGCCTGGTAATGTCACAGCGCTGCTCTTTTGTTTTGATTCAATTTCTTTGCGCTGCTTTGCTATATCATATTCCCACTGCTGTTCCTGTTTATATAATTCTAGGTCAAGCTTGTCCTCCGACAAGCCAACCGGGATTTTATCATAAACGCCATCACGATTATTAAGAAGATAACGATATTGTGGTTTCTTATAACGGACATAATGGTCTATTTGTCTTTTCTTCTCATCTCGAATTCTATCTAAATCTTCACCAAGATAAATGCGAACAAATTCCAATGCCGCTCCTGTAAGTTCTTTTTCTGATATTGTTTCCAACAAAGGAGCATCTGAGAAATTAAATTCGTAGCGGTCTGCATTTACGGCAGCATCAAGGTAGTCACCAGTGATATATCCAACATAATAATAGGAGGTAACATCCGTCACAATTTTCTTGTCCAAATTAGGAATTTCTTTCGATAAATCATACGACTTAACCTCTCGATTGTTGGCACACAAATGTAATTCATGCCTATCCGCACCTTCTTCAACCATCATATGGAATATAGAAAAGCTCTTCCCTTTTATTGAAATATCATCTCGATGTAATGTGTCTTGATATATATCACGATAATAATTGTTGAGATTGAAGTTGCCCCCTAGATTATCACTAAGCAAAATCGCAGGACAGCCATCTAAAATAAAATATGGTAGACAATGCTCGATTATTTTTTTTGCAAGGCTCTCCAATGACAAAGCTACTTCATCTCTATATTGCACTTGAAAACCTGAAAGAACGACTTCAGTTGAAGCCTCAGCCGAAACTGGAGCATCAATTTCCTCTAGATTGTCAACTGGAGAGATTTCGTTTAATAGTGTAAATGAAAACTGCCGTCTAAACCACCTATCAGACTCACAAAAAATACTTGTAACACGCACTTCGTCAAATGCCTTAAGCCAGAGAAAACGACCAATTCCTTTACAACCCTTTTTGATTTTTAATGTTGAGTATGCCTCCAAAAAGGATCTATAGTTTTTTTCTGTAAATCCAGCACCGTTATCACGGACAATAAATTCCGTGAAATGATTAATCTCTTCGCCACCTTCAGTATTAAGCTGTGCGTACTCCATACGATTAGCTAGTATTGTTATTTGAGGATTAGCACAATCAGTTGTATCCTCTAAAGATTGTATTGAATTGACAATGGTTTCAAACAACGGCCAAAGCGCTTTTGATTTAGGAAGCCGCATTTGATTAACTTGCCCTGTTAAATTCATTGTAAACGGCATGTTATTCCTCCCAATAGTCTTAATTGCAAAAATGTATTATTTCTAATTTTACCACATCCGTCAATATCCTGCCATAGCAAAAACGCCCTGCCAACCACCACAGTCAACAGGGCGTTCCTTCTTTTTCTTCCATATTAAATTGCCCGGAACATTTTCTGGGTAACAGGCTTCTCGCCTGTGGTCTTGTTCAGTTCTGCTCTCGCAGCGTTCAGTTCCTCCATACGAATCATCTCTTCCTTGGCATCCTCCAGCCCAAGGTGAGTGTAGGTGTTCATAGTCACACCAATGTCCGAATGCCCCATGAGATACTGCAGGGTCTTGGGATTCATTCCGGCTTTCGCCATGTTGGAGCAATAGGTGTGTCTGCAGATGTGTGGAGTGATTTTCGGCATCTGCACCCTGTAGATCTCGTTGTATCTGTTTACTATCGTGTGACAAGCCGATTGGTTGCGGCTATTGTACGCTCATTCGAAAAACTGGTTTCCGCGAAGGAAATCGGAGCTCAATTCAATGTATCCGGCATAACGGCTATGCGCTACTTTAAGTGTGTAAGTCATAAGCTAACACAGCTTCCTGAAGTGATTTCATTAGATGAGTTCAAAGGAAACTCAGGAGATCAGAAATACAACAGCATTGTTGCCGATCCGCAAAACCATAAGATAATTGATATCCTCCCCAACCGTTTTGAGAGTAGAATCCTTTTCTGCGGTATCTAAAAATCGTGCCGGAGCACATACTCCGACACAATCTGATTCTATTTCATTTTATCTCTACCCCAACTATTGACATAGAGCCAAAAGAAAATGCTGAGCAGAAATAACCTGCCCAGCAATCATGTTGGTCATCTATGCATCCGGTTTGCTAAGCGCCTGCATCAAATCGGCCATGCTGTCGGCAACAGAACGATCCGACTCCTCCGTTCCACCCAACTGCACGCCGTCGAACAAAGGAGAACTTGAGACACGCTTTCCATGGGGATCGGAAAGGATAAGAGCTTTCATGTGTTTTCCGTATGCCTCACCATCCATGGCAGATACGGCGCTGGAAACGCGGCCAAGGATCTCAAATCCTTCCCACAGTTCAAACAAGCTGCGTAGCCCATCGGCTTTGCTTCTGGCCACCTCTGCCAATTCTTCATTGTTAGAAGCGGCGAGCGTATCATGCAGCATTCCCAAATCTGTGATTAGCGCTACAGCCTTGCGAAGGACCAATGCCTTTATTTCTTCCGCAGCTGCAGAATAGTCCTTCAAAAGGAAAAGCATATCGGCGTGATTTTCCATCCGCTCCAGACTGCTGCCGGGAAGCTTTGAGCAATAGAACTCGGCTTTTTCACGATCTCCGAGCGAGGCATAAATCGACATGAGGCTCTCGCATATTTCCGCACCTTTCTCCGGGATCAGCTCTAAAGCTCTTTCATAATACGCGGTTATGCGATCCGTATAGATTCTTGGGGCAAAAGCTTTTTTGAACAGGTGGGCTCCGTAGAGCGTTTGTGCCATTTCAAAATAAAGCATGCCGTCCGAAAGATTATGACGCAGATTCTCCTCGATGTATGTCAAAGCTGCGCTGTCGTCCGGTTCCAGAAGAAGGTTTGATGCTTTCTTTACGATCAAGTCACGTTCTTTATCAGACAAAGAATCGTAAAAAGAAAAAAGCTCATTGAGATCCGTACTCAGGCATCGTGCCAGTGGAGCCAACAAAGCAGCATCAGGAAAACTCAGGTCCTTTTCCCAACGATTAACGGCTGGAGCCGTTACACCAAGGAGCTCGGCAAGCTGTGCTTGAGTTAAACCGGCAGCCTTCCTCTTTTTCTGAATAGTCTTTCCAATCATTTTTTCACTCCAAGTGTTTTTTCGTGATCACGATTGTATTATAATCGAATAGGGTTCAAAAATCCACAAATCAGCAATTAAATATTGCGGAATAAAAATAACTGCAGCTTAATTTTGCCGTGAGAGGCGTATCAACTTGATTATGTGGGAAAATATGCGGAAAGACAGCAAAGGCGAAGCCTGCTAAAGCAGAAGACTACTCCGATACCATGCTCCCGGAGGGTATCGAGCGTGTCCCAAAGCGGTTTGCAATTTCGTGGCGCAATAACTGGATGCTGGAGCATTCTGACTATGTTGTTGCCTACGTCACCCACTCCTGGGGCGGCGCAGCACAGTTTGTAGAGAAAGCAAAAAAGCGATACCGGGTGATTCACATTTGAATTCTTGCTTTTTTCCTAAAATCTAATATAATTTATATCAAAGGAATCCACTCGATATGTGTTTATCATTGATACAGAATAGGAGATAATGCTATGCTTCACAATGGTCTCTATGAGCAAGTAATTAATAAAGCCTTAGATTCAGAGCTTGTTGCTACAGATATTGGAAGCCAAACTGCTCGCATTGATGGAGCAGAAGCATCCAAGGTGCTTGCTAAGTACATTGCCGAGGTCGTGGAGCGTGGACTGGAAAACGTCAAGGACAACGGCGGCGATCTGGATGCCCAGATCGCTCTGGTGAATCAGATCGTCTCAACCATTATGCATGAAACCCAAGAAGCTGCGTTCGACACGCTCTCTGTTGCAGAGCGAGCCGAGCAGCTTCTTGCGCTTTTTGATCGCAAAAACACGGTACTGGCGATCAACGAGAAGGCAGAGCTTATTCGTCCGGAAACCTCCATTGCCCATAGCAGCCTGTTCACCGGAGCAATCCATGAGCCCCAGATGTATACAGAGCTGAAAAAGGAAATCGTGTCTTGCAATCGGATTGATATGCTGGTGTCCTTCATCAAGTGGAGTGGTCTGCGGCTGATTATGGACGAGCTGACTACCTTCACCCGGAACGGCGGACAGCTTCGGATTATCACAACATCCTACATGGGTGCAACGGATGTGAAGGCCATTGAGGAGCTTCGCAAGCTGCCCAACACACTCATTAAGGTCAGCTATGATCCCGAACGCCCCCGGCTTCATGCCAAAACCTATGTGTTCTACCGTGATACAGGTTTTACTACGGCCTATGTGGGCTCCTCCAATCTCTCCAATGCCGCTATTTCCAGCGGCCTCGAATGGAATGTGAAGGTTACAAAGAAGGACCTGCCGGAGACCATCGACAAAATTGCCGCCACCTATGAGAGCTATTGGAACTCCAATGAGTTTGAGTATTACTCTGAGAGCCAAAAGGAACGCCTTGCCCGTGCCCTGAAGGCGGAAAAGTATCACGATGATAACAATGCCGCACTGTACACCATGGACATCCGGCCTTACTCTTATCAGCAGGAGATTCTGGATAAGCTGGATGCCGAACGTACTGTCCGTGGCTATAACCATAACCTGGTGGTTGCTGCCACCGGGCATGACAAAACGTGTTAATGTGGGACAACCTGTGCCAAAATCAGTCAACCGGTGTTAATTTGTGCAGGAAAACGGGCAAGTTATAAAAGATACCAGGGTCAGACCCCTTACACCGTGTAAGTGATTGAGGTGCATAACGATGAAATCGATTAGTGTTGTGGCTACAGTAATTCGTGACAATGATTGCATTTTTGCTACGGGCAGAGGTTATGGTGAGTTTAAAGGTGGCTGGGAATTTCCCGGCGAAAAAAATGAGCAAGGTGAAACTCCGGAACAGGCACTAGTCAGAGAAATCCGTGAGGAGCTTGATACAGAAATATCAGTAGGAGAACTGATTCGAAAGCAGTTATAAAACATGTTGTCAAAACCTATTACGTAGCAAGGAGGATAATTTAATGTTATTAAGTGAGTTATTAAACTTTCATGATAATGCATATAGAATAGGAGAAATATGTAAACAAAGGAAGAAAATTATTCCCTTTGTTGGAGCGGGTGTTTCTATCGGATGTGGTTATCTTTCCTGGATAGATTTGTTAGATAAATTGGCGGAAGATTATTTTGACGAGGAAGAACGTAAAAAACTGAAAGATAAAGGCGATGTGTTTGAGTACGCGGATGCTATTGCGTTTGAATGTGGTAACACAGATATGCTAATGAGACGGGTGCAAGAAATAATTAAAAGTACCAGTGAAAGGGCATCTGAAATTCCTTATTTACTAGTGTCAAGTTTCTCGGATCTTGTTGTTACTACTAATTATGATACACTTCTCGAAAATGCATCTTGTAAATCATTATCAGGAAATATTAAGGCGCTATTGCCAGTTTTGAAGGGACAGATGAATGAAGCAATTCAGCTCAATCAAAGATGCCTTTTGAAGATACATGGCTCAGTTGAAGAGATTACTTCCATCATTCTCACTAGTGAACAATATGATAATTTTTATGGGAAAGATGGAAATCAAGGATTGATAGCAGCATATTTGAAAAAGATATTTGAGGGGGAAAAGGTACTTTTTATTGGATGTAGCTTAAATAAAGACAGAACGCTGGAAATTCTGGAGGAAGCAGTGAGGAACAATCCGGGAATTTCACACTATGCAATTGTTCCTTTTTTAAATGATGAAAAAGAACAAAGAAAATGTAATAAAAGATATAGCACCTTAGGATTAGTGCCGATTTTTTATCCGGAAGGAGACTATGAGGCAATTAACTACATTGTGAATTATATTTCGGGAGATAATTACTTTATCCGTATATTGAGAAACGAATTATGCGATTTACTTAGTGATGACAGGGAATCTACGGCGTTGGTTGATGTTTTGATTGCAATTGCTAAAAAGTCTTTTTATCATACTTGTTCGAAGTATCCACTGCTTCTTGATGTTGATAGTAGAGAATTTAATTGTTTTCAAAATGATTCGTTAAGAAACGCTTTATCAGTTAAACAAACAGATACTATTATGGATGTTTGTTTGAATGCTTTTCATATGTATATAAAAATTGCCGCATTGAATAATGTTGATGAAGTCTTTTATTCTTTCAGAGAAATATTTCATAGAGAATGTTTGGCAGAACAAAGTTTGGTGGAGATTCTTGAGCTTCGTTGGGATTTGCAAAGAAACATTACTTATACGGAGAATGAGAACTTTGCTTGGATTCAGAAACTGCAAACAGAAGACCTAGAGAATTTTGCAAATATTCTAATTGGTAATTTGCAATATAGAAACGGTATGGATTTTTCTTTGGTGCATCCAAGTTATATTCAAGCAAAAGTGATAGCAAATACTTCGATTGATAGATTGTCGCTAAGGGTAGCCGTGTGTCTATTAAATTGCTTGGGAGCTATGAGTCATTATTATAATGATTCACAAGATGGGATTTCATTTTTAAAATGCGCAATAAAAATGGTTGAAAAAAATGGTAATAATGATTCTCATATGATGTTATTAAAGTCAAAGTGTTTTGCGAATTTGGCTCTTACATTATCTACGTGCTCTTCAAATATTACAGAAATACTCGAAGCAGCAGAAGAAGATATGAAAATAAAAAAACGATATGATGAAACAGGAATATATTATTCTAGATCACTTAATTTTTATGCAACAGTTCAAAAAGAAATCGATCCATTCGCAGCAATCGATTCGTATATTGAATCTGAACAGATTAAAAAGCGCATGTATTTTGCCAATAAATCACCAGAGTTATATGCTTCATGGGCAACAACAGTTTTCAATATTGGTCTTTTAGCAAAGGACTTGTCGTTCTATGAAAAAGCATACTCAATTATAGATATTGCAAATAAAATGAGGTTTTTAACTGTAAGTCATACCAATAGAGATTATTGCAGTTCTTTAAATGTTATGGCAGAAATAGAGGTAATTCTAGGAAAAAATGTAAGTTTAGGGGAATTCATTTCTTGTGTGAAAAGTAGAACAGATCTACCAGTAGGATTTGTTAACACGACAGATCATACATGGTATGTTTTGGCATATTATTATTTTGCTGAACATGATGTTCAGAATGCTCAGATTTATATTAGTAAATGTATTGAGGAGATGGAAAAAAATAATGTGATAAACGATTTCCGCTTTTATATGAGAGTACGTTTGCTGTTAGCTAATGTTCGTTTTGAATTAGGAAAAATTCAGAAACAGTATATTGAGGAGTCGCGAAAAGAATACTTAGATATTATAAAAAACATTTCTGAATACTATGGGGAAGATTCGTTTTATTTGATAACTCCATATGAGGAGTTTGTGAAGCGTTTTAACGAACGTAGCGAAATACATCAAAATAGACTGGAACTTTTGCTGAAAAAATATAAAGAGAGATGTATTCTGGGAAAGGAGAAAATAGATAAATATATTGTCGACCTGAATAGTACATTGGAATTTTAAAAGAATATAGTTCATAGTGGATATATTCTTGGAGATTTACATAGGTTATTTAGTTACTTGGGGCAGACCCCATATACCTTGAAAAAACAGATACAATCACAGCATCGAATGGAAAATCTACGGAAAAGACAGCAGGCCTTGACGGATGGGTTGGATCAGGCGAGCGGGATGATGTCCTTTCTGGAAAAGCATATCTTACCAGCTGAAAGAAGATTCCCGAAGGTATGTGATGAAGCCAGACAGGATAGTATGATAATCAGTCTTGAATTTCTGGAAATATGGGAATGAAAGTTCACAGATTGGCTGTGAATCAGTAAAAACATGTCAGAACCAAACAGATGCAGAAAAATAAAATCCCCTATTGACAAATTCGGGTACCGGCAAGACCGTCATTTCCGCCCTGGATTACAAGCGATTCCGCAAGCAGAACCCCGGTAGACCTTGCAGGCTTCTGTTTGTAGCCCACCGAGAGGAAATTCTGAAACAGAGCCTGTCCACCTTCCGCGCGGTTCTGAAGGATGCCAACTTTGGCGAGATGTTTGTGGGAAACTACAAGCCTGATAGCATCGAAAATCTATTTATCTCCATTCAGACCTTCAATTCCCAGGCATTTACTGAGAAAACCACGTCCGAATTCTATGACTATATTGTTGTGGACGAATTCCACCATGCCGCTGCCCCGACTTATCAGAAGCTGCTGGGCTACTATCAGCCGAAGATTCTGCTGGGCTTAACTGCCACTCCTGAGCGTATGGACGGCAAAAGCATCCTGCCGTATTTCAACAACCGAATTGCGGCAGAAATTCGTCTCCCGGAGGCCATTGACCGCAAGCTCTTGTGCCCCTTTCAGTATTTCGGTGTCACCGACACGGTAGACCTGGACAAGCTGAAATGGGCAGCCGGTGGTTACGATAAAACGGAGCTTTCCAAGGTTTACACCATCAGCGGAGGCATCGCCAACCGCCGTGCGGACCATGTGGTAACAAGCCTGCTGAAATATGTAACAGATATTGACGATGTGAAGGGACTGGGCTTCTGTGTCTCCATCGAGCATGCCCAGTTCATGTCCGATTACTTCAATTCCCATGGCATTCCCGCCATATTCCTGACCGGAAAATCAGCCGATGAGGAAAGAAAGTCCGCCAAGGACCGTCTGGTTTCCGGCGATATTCGATTCATTTTCGTGGTGGATATTTATAACGAAGGCGTGGATATTCCAGAGGTGAACACCGTTCTGTTCCTTCGCCCCACGGAATCTCTGACTGTGTTCCTGCAGCAGCTTGGCCGTGGCCTGCGCCTTTCTGAGGATAAAGAATGCCTGACCGTGCTGGATTTCATCGGCCAGGCGAATAAGAAATATAATTTTGAGGATAAGTTTGCTGCCCTCCTGTCCAACACAACCCGCAGCGTAACCCGTGAAATTAAGGACGGCTTTATCTCCCTGCCCAAGGGCTGCTATGTCCAACTGGAAAAGAAGGCCGCCAAAATCATTCTGGATAATATACGTGCCTCTTATGGCAACACTGCTGGTCTGGTGACCCGCATTGCATCTTTCGAGGAGGATACGGGCCTCAAGCTGACCCTTGCCAACTTCCTGGAATATTACCATCTGGATGTCCGCTCCGTCTATAAATTCACTTCCTTTTCCCGCCTCTGCGCCCGTGCAGATGTGATGGAGGACTTCGCAGAACCTCTGGAAGAAACCATGACCAAGGCATTTACACGCCTGTGCTCCATCGATTCCCGCCGCTGGATTTCCTTCCTGCTGGATATTCTGCCTCGCCTGGATGATGTGGACTTTTCTGCATTGTCTCAGGTGGAGCATAGAATGCTCCAGATGTTCTATATCACAATCTGGGGCAATGCTGCCGAGGATTGGAACGCTGATGAGGTTCTAGACAACCTCTATGCCCTCTCTGATAGCCCTGTGCTGCTGCAAGAGCTCATGGACCTGCTGCGTTATAACTTCGATCACATCGATTTTATCGACAAGCCCGTGAATGTGGGCTTTGATTGCCCGCTGGACCTGCACTGCACCTATACCCGTGACCAACTCCTGGTCGCCATGGATTTCATGAAGCCCGCAACGGTTCGTGAGGGTGTGAAATGGCTTCCGGAAAAGGGCATCGACGTGTTCTTCATCACCCTCAATAAGGCGGATAAGGATTATTCGCCCACGACCATGTACAACGATTATTCCATCAACGATGAGCTGTTCCACTGGCAGAGCCAAAGCACCACAGCAGAAAACTCCGCCACCGGCCAGCGATACATTCATCATAAAAAGAAGGGCACCAGGGTTCTGCTGTTTGTCCGCGAGTTCAAAAACGACCGAATCTTGGGCGGTAGCGCTGCTGGTACCTACACCTATCTAGGTACAGCAAACTATGTCAAACACGAAGGCGAACGACCCATGAATATCACCTGGAAGCTGGACCATCCAATTCCGGCAAAGTATTTGAAGAAAACCAATAAACTGGTGGTGGGATAATGGTAATTGACATGACCCAGCACTACCTGCATGTGCAGAATCCCATCCGGCAGAGTGCGGTGGAGAAGTTCAGCGAAGCCTGCGAAAACCCAATGGACGCATGAGACAGGCTGTCACGAAAGGCGTCTGGGGAAAATCTGGGGGATTTTCGGTGAAAAAAGTTTCGCCCCTCGCAACCGAGGGGCGAATAACGGAACTATTTTATGCTGTAAACATAAGAAAAAGTTCCAAAATCCAAAGATTTTGGAACTTTTCTGGTGGAGATAAGCGGGATCGAACCGCTGACCTCTTGAATGCCATTCAAGCGCTCTCCCAGCTGAGCTATACCCCCATATTGATTGGCTCTCTCAATAGCATGGCTATTATACCAGCTATGCGAAAAAAAAGCAAGTGTTTTTTTGAAAAAAAGCATTTTTTTCAGAATATATTTTCCGTGCTTTTTTCAAGAGGATATGATACAATAAGTACACCAAAAGCGGACGTTGTCCACTGTTGATTTTGACGCAAGAAAGAGGGATTGCCATGTATTGTGAATTCTGCGGAAAACCGGTTTCTGATTATGCAAAATACTGCCGCTACTGCGGAGCAAAACTGGAATACTACAAGACAGAGCCGGAAGTCCAGCCGTCTGTGCAGGAAAATGAAGCGCCTGAAGTTACAAAAGAATGATGCTGACCTACTTAGATAAAACTTATCAGCTTCCCAATGCGCCTCTTCTCGCCTATCCGATCCTCAAATATATGGAGAATGTCGCGCGGGAGCATATGGAACCACTTAACCTTAACAGAGATACCGTGATGAAATGCTATAATGCAGTCTGGATGGTGGCTCGGACATCCCTCAATTTCTCCTCCCCTGCCCTGCCCGGGTGTCCCCTCACGGTACGTACCTGGCTTCGTCCTATGAAACGAGGCATGATTATCAGAGATTTCGAATTCTATCAGAATGAGGCTTTAATCGGTGAAGCTATGCAGATCTGGGTTCTCGTGGACTATATCCACCGACGGATGATTCGGATGGATAATCTGGAAGCACTGCAAAACTACCCCCACCCTGCTGTTCTGAAAACGCAATGCCCCGCCAGAATAAATACGCCTGAGATGCTAAGTGATGCCCCCTCACTGTGCCCCTCACCCGACGCTGTGGATGAAAATGGACACATCAACAATGCATCCTATGTTCCTTTAGCGCTGAGCGGCCTTATTTCCGATCAAATCCGATCATTACAGCTCAATTACCATCAGGAATGCTTTGCAGAGCAAACGCTACCAAGGAAATATTGGCGGGACGATAAACAGCTTTTCGTTCAGCTCTATACACCGCAAGGAGATGCAGCCTTCACACTTCTGGCCGAATTCTTCTAATAATGTCTTTTTCAGGAAATGCACTTTTGCATTTCCTGATTTTTTTACTGAGAAATCGCAGTCTTGCCTTTGACCTACTCTTCGCACTGCCGGGTAGATTTAGATATAAGAGTCTATAGAATACGTACTCTGCTCGGCGCACATAAATGGTTCTATAATAAATGTTGGGGTCAGGTGAAGAGCCTGGCCCCAAAGTTTTATAAAAAGGTTGAGCATAGAGATAATTTCCTTTACAATGAATGTACCCCTACACCAAGAAAGGAGAGAATGTCTCTATGCTCAATGGGA
>JAZQOW010000093.1:0-3408 GCA_045628065.1 Faecousia sp. | reverse complement strand
CAAAGATTTTTCTCGATTCTTTGCAAGCTTGCAAAGATTTTTGGCACTTCTGCAAAGCGCCCCAAAACCGTCTGCCACATAGGCCGGTTTGGGGCGCTTGCAAAGAAAGGTGTTGGGCTGGATTCACAAAAATGTTGGTATTTGAATGGAGTTCAAATTTCGACTAAAAGATCGTTGTTCCGTATCCTTTTCCGAAATGGTCTTTCAATATGAATATCTCCATTTATTCCCATCTGCTGTTTTTCTTTTACCAGTACATACTGCGCAAATGTTTTGTGAGTTAACCCCGGTAATCCTTGAAGCTTCAGCTGGTTATTAATCTCGAAATAATGGTTTGGGCCATGGGATTGATTTGTTCAACAGTGCGCCCATTCGCATGGTATTCCTGTGTATTGTCATTATCGCATACGGGATCTATGGAAGGGGAATGTTTACTGTTCGGGGATGATATCGTCGCTGTTCAAGTTAGCCATGTTGACTTTGTGTTCACCTTTGAATAGACGTGTTCGCGTTCAGCAACTACATACTTATGATGGACAGGTAAAAGGAACGGACGAGCCAGACATGACCGGCAGAACCGGGTGTCTTGCTCGTCCGTTCAGTGTCAATCCGCGGCGTCTGCACAACATGTGTTGACCGACATGGATCGATCTCAGCACTCATTTGCTTCCTCGTGCTGACCGGCACGCCTGAACAATTTGTCGGCTTCCTCGTACAGCCGGTCTATCCAGCCGTCCCGGAACATTTCGCAGGCTATCGGATCAATGGCAAAGTAATCGCCGCCATTTTGGCCCGTACCCATGGCGCGGCATCCGCCGCAGCACCGGGCGCGGTATTTGCAATCGTGACATTTTTCATTGTGCTCAAGAACATGACCTATGCTCTTGCCGGTCAACTCAGTGTAGGAGGATTCATCAAGGATATTTTCCAACGGCGTTTCAAACAGATTCGGGAATTGCTTCTCTATTTCCGCACCGCACATACTCATGCACGGTGTAACAGCGCCGTTTGGGCCGATATACAGGGAATTTTTGATCACACCGCAGGGAGGACGGAAACCAAGCTCATCTTCGCTGCAGTCCTTATCGCATACGACGGAGTAAACATCGCGTTCCTTGTTGTAGTTGAAAAAGCCTTCCATCTGCATGGAAATGGGACAGCCGTCTTCTTTGAACTGCGGCAGATAATCAAGATAGGCCTGCATCGTTTCAGCTGTTGTAAGGTAATGTTCCTGTTGATTGCACCATTCGCCCTGCGGCATGCTGCATTGGAGCTTGACCCCGCGGCAGCCGACAGCGGCAAGCGTGCGGATCGTCTCGCGGATGGCGCCGACATTTTCACGGCAGAGACACATGCCCGCGCTGGCACTAAAGCCGTTGTCCCGCAGTAAACGGAGGGCATTCAGTGCGATCTCTTCCGCGCCGGGTACCCCGCGCATCCAGTCGTGATAGCCCACTCCGTCAAAGCTGATCTGGAAAGCCGGACGCATATTACGCTGCTTAAGGCCGTCAAGCAATTCCTGATCGATCAGTGCGCCGTTGGAGAACAGCGTGGTAACGCAGATATTATGGCGCCGCAGTTCATCAATGATCTTGAAAAAATCCTTACGGATCAACGGTTCTCCGCCGGTGATCGATACGAGCCGGATCCCGCATCTGTCCATCTGATCGATGATCTCAAAGCATTGCTCCAGTGTTGGCTCACCCAATACCCCCTCCGGTGCTGATTGGAAGCAGTGACGGCAGCAGTAGTTGCATTTGCCGGTGATCGACCATTGAACATTGCTTTTGTATATGCACTTGTATTCCTTATAGTATAGGTTTCGTGTCTCTCCGGGACCGGCTTCACGGACGATCTTTCGCCTGATCATTTCCTGAAGAATTTTATTGGTGTCCCCGTCAAGCGCGTCCATGTCAATGTCCTTCCTGCCGCTGAGCATGAAGAGAAATTCATACTGCTGTCTGCTGAAAAAACATGCCCGGCCTGTGAATTGATCCATCATGGCAAAAGGGAGTTTTTTCCAGCCGCAGAGATAATAGCGTTCATTCAAAATGTATCGCATGGATATTCCTTCTCCTTCACTCGTCGGGGTCCGTTCTTTTTGCCCGCAAAAGACGCCCGTCAAGTGATATTTCTGTTCATCGGCCTGTGGAACGGTACACAAATAAACGCTTTATCCAAAGCCGCTCATGGTATACCGGTGTTCATTGTCCTCACATATGATCGCCGGCGCGCTTTTTGTGCTTATTGCCCGCCCCGGATGAGCTGAAGCCCGGCTTTATCCGGTATATTATGTATAAATGTTCGCAAACAAAATGCATTCATCCAAAGCTACGCAAAGCCTTCCGTCTGCTGTATGATCGCATACCTCATGATAATGATAGTAATGATAAACGAAATCACATTCATCGTTATGCCAGCAATTCTCTCCCGGCTTGAAGGTATCGGAGCACTTGGTGTCATAATTGCTTGTGCATTTTTCAAGCCTGCCGCCACTGACAGCCTGCAGCTCGGTTTCGTCCAGCGTGCGATTCATCGCCTTTTCCATGGCGATGTCTTCTACAGTGACTGAATATCCCTTTGAGGCGGCAAATTCGATGAGGGCGGCATATCCTTCTTCATCATTCTGCGGATCTTTCATTTTCATGAAGGCCTGGTACTCATTGCGGAGCGTTTCATCGTTCTTAAACTGTTCTGCAAACTCTTTGTACCCCATAGTTCTGTCTCCTTTCGTTTTCCGGTCGTTTTGCTGATACAGGATCGCTTTGGACATGCTTATGAGATGAGCTTTCCGACAGACAGTACGCGCTGATGTCCGGATTTGTCCGGGCATTTCGCAAATACTGTTTTTTTGCTGCAACTGCCGCAAACTCTCATAAAGCCAACATTCCAGATGACTCTATTTTATCACGATAATCGAAGAAGTCAATCCCTATGCGAAACGATAATGCAGACACCTGCGCGTTTTTCATGACTGCTCCTATGAAACCGCTCTTCCGATCATGAATACCGAAATGACCATAAATCGGATGCGGGTATCCGAACCGAAACCGGCAAAACACAGCCCGTGCAGGGAACTGAAGCCGGGTGATCCCGCGCATGAGAAAACCGGGCGCAGTCCGCATGATTTTAGGTATGTGGTTCCCGTCATATGGAATGAGGTGACGGGAACCACTGACGGCGGGTATCAGCATATTAGGTGCTTACGGCAGAAGGCGCGACAGAGATAGACTGTGCTGCGGTGCATATGGAGAATAAACGCGGTTTTGCCCGCTGCGGCCCCGTTGTGGCGCACGTTACGCGCACGCACATATAGGCAAACCCGCTGTGCCCCAAGGGGAGGATTGAATCTCTGGGAGGGGCGTCCGGGGGACCGCGGCCCAGTCTTACGCAAATTTTCACGAAATT
>JAZQOW010000092.1:0-9820 GCA_045628065.1 Faecousia sp. | reverse complement strand
AAGCCTTCTTCCTTCACGCGGCGTTGCTGGGTCAGGGTTGCCCCCATTGCCCAATATTCCCCACTGCTGCCTCCCGTAGGAGTCTGGGCCGTATCTCAGTCCCAATGTGGCCGTTCAACCTCTCAGTCCGGCTACTGATCGCTGTCTTGGTAGGCCGTTACCCCACCAACTAACTAATCAGACGCGAGCCCATCTTTCAGCGATAAAATCTTTGACATTCCAAGGATGCCCTTAAAATGTGTTATGCGGTATTAGCAGTCGTTTCCAACTGTTGTCCCCCTCTGAAAGGCAGGTTGCTCACGCGTTACTCACCCGTTCGCCACTAACCTTCATCCCCGAAGGGAATCGGTCCGTTCGACTTGCATGTGTTAGGCACGCCGCCAGCGTTCGTCCTGAGCCAGGATCAAACTCTCTATAAAATCTTATCTTAACCTAACCTTTCGGTTAGCCTAAAATCAATTCTACTTGGTTCGCTTCTAGCTTAACTCAAGAATTTTCGTTGGCTATTCTTTTGACATCAAAAGAACAACTTACATTTAATAAATTGTCCAAGGTGCTTATTTGTTCATGTTTCGTTGTTTAATTTACAAGGTACATCCCGCCGCTCTCGCGGACAGCTTCCATATGATATCACCGACTTCCCAAAATGTCAAGAACTTTTTTGCTAAAATATCATTCTTTTTTTCATTTTTCTTTTTTCTCTGTATCTTGTCTTTCATGCCGCTTTTTGCCACAACATATCGAATAGCCTTAACGCTCGGCTGTAAGTTAAGGATTTGTGAATTTTTTCGTGCGGACATTGCATTTTTTCTTCTTTTCCGCTACAATGTATTCACATTATAATTAGGAGGAACGCCTATGAAGCGATTACTCTCCCTTTTGCTCGTTTTGAGTCTGATTCTTGCTTTGCCTCTGAGCGCATTTGCTGCTGAGGCGCCGACCTTTACGGATATCGACGGACACTGGGCCGCAGCCTACATAAATGAGGTCTCTCAGGCAGGTTGGATGAACGGAACCGGCGGCACTGCATTTTCTCCCAACAAGGGAATGACCCGCGGTATGTTTGTTACGGTTCTCGGCCGCTTTGCAAAGATCAACCCCGATGCTTGGAAGATGAATTATGACGGCACGCTGTTTTCCGATGTGTCTCCCACCAGCTACTACGCACCTTATATTAATTGGGCTGCACGCACCGGTATCGCACTTGGCAGCGGTCATGGCACATTCATGCCCGATGCGCTCATCACCAGAGAGCAGATGCTGACCATGCTCTCGCGCTACGGTGATGCAGCCGGAAAGGTCTTCCTCCCGCAGGAAAACATTTCCCCTTTCACCTTCTCCGATCAGGCCAATATTGCTTCCTGGGCAAAGGACGCAGTTTCCGAGCTGCAGCTGTCCGGTATCATTCAAGGTATGAATAATGCTGACGGCACCGTCCGCTTTGCACCCAAGAGCAATGCCACCCGTGCACAGGCAGCCGCAATTTTCTCCCGGATGCAGCTCGCCATCGCAGATGACCCTCACTGGAGCGAAGTCTTCCCCACGCTCATCATGCTCAGCGAAACGACCCTGACGCTTCCGCGCAATGAGTCCTTCACGCTGACCGCCCAGCTCTTCCCCGCCAATGTGACCAATACCACCGTCACCTGGCTCTCGTCCAACCCTGCGGTTGCAACGGTTGCAGGCGGCAAGGTCAGCTGGGTCTCCCCCGGATATGCCACCATCTATGCCATCAGCTCCAATGGCTGCAAGGCCGAATGCGATCTTACCTGCAGCAAAAAGGCCGCTGAGAGCAACCCCGCCACCAAGGCTTCGGAGGAACCTGCATCTTTTGATCTGGCTTTTGAAGGCGAATCCTATGATGAAAAATGCGAACGCATTTTTGGAAGCAGCGTTTCCGATCCCAGAACTGTCTACAGCTGCGATGAGGAAGCGCAGTATGATATGGTCAGCATCGACGTTCCCACATGGGACATCAATGAAAACGGCGAAAAATTTACCCGCTTCCTCACACTTGAGGTTCACAGAAATATTGCCGCTACCGTAGAGCAGATTTTCGCTGAAATCTATGCCTGCCCGGCGCAGTACCCTATCTATACTGCCGGCGGCTATCGGTATGAATCCTGGTCAGAGCACAACTGCGGACTGGCCATCGACATCAATCCCAACGAAAACTACTACTGCTCTCCCGATGGACAGGCCATCGTCGGTTCCTTCTTCTCCCCGGAGGACAGCGAATACTCCATCCCTGTTGACGGCGAAATCGACCGGATTTTCCAGAGCTACGGCTTCACCCGCGGCATCAACTGGCGCAGCGGATATAAGGACTACATGCACTATTCCTTCTTCGGTACCTGAACACAAAAAATGCGGGTCGCCAATCGGCGACCCGTTTTGTTATTCAGGCGGCGCATAAGCGGTATCCATCTGCGAACAGCAGCTTTTTCACTCGCTCCAGTGCTTCCTGGGATTCGTAAACAAATTTTGAAAAGCCGGATATCTCTATCGGCGACATCAGTTTGTTCGGCAGATCGACCCAAAGGTTATAGCAATCTGTCATCCAACATAAACTCCTTTCTGCGTTCCCTCTGGCTCTATTGTAACAGGGTCGGGGGATCAAATCCAAGGTTTTTCCGTCGGCCAACCACCTCCTTTTTTTCTATATTTTACACTGCATCGGCACCAGCGTCAATGGCTAATCGTGAATAAATCGTTAAGAATTTGTAAATTCGACCACAACCGCAAAAAGTTGCACTCTCAATTTGTGCAAAATGTATACCCCCTTCCAATCCGGAAGGGGGTAATTTCCTCATTATTTGATTTCCCAAAGATTATCGGGGTAAACGCCTTCCTTCCGCAGCTTTGCCACAGCAGCGCGGACGGTTTCCAGATCCTGACGGTAGGTCATGCCGTGCCATACCGCATCGGTCTTCAGGACGCGGACGGTACCCAGGCCTTCCTGAATCTGCGCATTTGCCACGGTAGGCAGGAAATACTCTGCCTTCAGGGGATTGGTTTTGATAGCCTGATCCAGGAATGCCGGGAATCTTGCCCACAGCTCCTCCATAAGCTTCATACCGAAGCCCCAGAGATTCATGGATACGATGGTATCGCCGGGCAGCGGATAGAAGGTCTCTCCGTCCTCGGTGAATGCTGCATCATCGCCGCGCTTCTCTATGTGGGTACGCTCGACAATATCGGACAGATAGCCATCGTTGAGGGTGCAGATGCCTCTTGCCACACTGCCGAACTCGGTGACGGTATTGCGGAGCTGATAGCCCACCATGGCGTGCTCGGAATCCGGACGTTCTTCAGCAAGGAAACGGTAGATTTCAGCAAAGGCGCTGGTGCCATAATAATCATCGGCATTGATGACGGCAAAAGGCTCATGAATCACCTTTGCAGCGCAGGCAATCGCATGTCCGGTGCCCCAGGGCTTCACGCGTCCCTCGGGAACCTGATAGCCTTCGGGAAGCTGATCCAGAGACTGATGTACATAGCATACTTCAAAGAAATTGGAGATCTTATCGCCGATGCGCTCACGGAAATCCTGCTCCATTTCTTCCTTGATAATGAAAACGACCTTGCGGAAGCCTGCCCGCCATGCATCATAAAGGGAATAGTCAATAATGATCTGCCCCATATCGTCAATGGGCATAATTTGCTTGGGCCCACCAAAACGGCTGCCCATACCAGCGGCCATGATGACCAATGCCGGATTATTCATAATGATTCTCCATCCTGTCCCTTTTCGGGACTTTTCTATTTTTATTTTTTCCCGATCTGTCCTAATGCGTTCCCGCGTGCAGATGCAGCCTCGACTGCCTCAAATACCGCACTGCGGAAGCCTGCGCGCTCCAATGCGCGGACGCCTTCGATGGTGCTGCCGCCGGGACTGCACACCGCATCCTTCATTTCGCCGGGATGCGTACCGGTGGTCAGGTAGAGCTGTGCCGTACCCACGATTGCCTGCGCAGCATATTCCAGCGCTTTTTTTCTGGGAATTCCGCAGGCAACACCGCCGTCTGCCATAGCCTCTAAGAACATGCTCACAAAGGCAGGGCTGCAGCCGGTTAAGGTGGTGCCAACATTCATCTGGGCTTCACTGATCTCATCAAAGCGACCCGCTTCGGAGATCGCATCCAGCAACGCCTCCTTCTCCTGCGCAGTGACCTCAGGGCTTACACAGTACAGGCACATACCGGCGCCGATCTTCACAGGCGTATTGGGCATAATGCGAATCACCGGGTAGCTTCCCCCTGCCATGGATTGCAGGGAGGCAATATCGAGTCCTGCTGCCACGGAGACCAGCACAAAGCGATCCTGCCTTGCGGATAATTGCGCACGAAGACTCTCCAGCAGACCGGGCATAGTCTGCGGCTTCACTGCTAAAAAAATATATGTACAGTTGGCTGCGCCCTCGTTATCAGACGGGACAGCACCCAATTCCTGTGCCATAGCCTCTGCTTTCTCTCTGGTGCGGTTCGCAAGAAGAATCCGGCTGCCGTCCACCTTTTTGCGCAGCGCCATTGCCATCGCGCCGCCCATTTGGCCGACGCCTATGATTCCAAAGCTTGTCATACTGCTCCCTTCCGGGCCAAAGCCTCCTCCATCATCAGATGGGCACGGTCACCCACGACCTGGGTGGGCACATTACAGATTTCCTGCGCCGGAATAACGCCGAGAATCTCCATATCCACATGGGTGGGACGGCGGAACATATTCTTCGGGATATCTGTGGTGCCACGCAGAACCGCAACCACCACACTCACACCGGCGCGCTGGGCGATTTTGAATGCACCGTTGCGGAACGGCAGCAGCTCTCCGGACCTGCTTTCGTAGCCTTCGGGGAAAACTGCCATGCTGTGGTCGCAGGTCTTGAGAATCTGGGCAGCCTTAAGAATGGTCTTCAGGGCAGCACGGTCATTTTCCCGGTCGATGGGAAGGCAGTGCAGACGGTGCATGACCTTGTTGACAAAAAACATTGTATAGTTTTCCTTCTTGGAAATGAAGCCAAGCTTTGCCCACGGCATAGCCTGGATAAAAATTGCCGGGTCAAAGTCATAAATGTGGTTGCTCACCAAGAGGAATTTCTCATCTCTGGGAACCAGCTCCATTCCTTTTTTGTGAATGCGAACACCACCGAACAGGAATCCAATAAAAAGGAACTGATCGATCAGAAAAGAGAACCAGCGGCTGCGGGTTTTCTGCTCCTTCTCCAGATCGACAAAGCAACCGGAAATCAGCATGACCAGCGCAAAAAGCACCAGAAAAGCAAGGAAAAATCCAACGGACAGTCCCAGCGCACAGGGAATGATCCAACCGCCTGTGCTCAGCCTGATCGCAAGCCAGCTCCCGCCCGCTAAACTCAAAATGATAAAAAGAATAAATAACAGCATACTATCCTCCCGCGCACCTCCGGAGTAAGAGCGCGTACATTCAGTGAAACAACTGCCCCGGTGGGCAAAGCATCGGGGCAGGACGAATTATTTAGAAATACTTGCTAAGTGCTTCATGCGTGCTTGCAGAATCATCGGAAATCGAGATGGTAAAATTCAGGCTGTTCTTTTCGCCGAATTCCTCACACCACTGGCAGAAGCGAACCACTGCCGCATCCTCTCCCAAAAGCTTGCAAAGGTTATCAATAAACACATGGCTGATATCGAAATTTCCTGCATGCAGACCGCTGATAAAGCCGGTCAGCTGTAGGAAGCTCTCAATTTTATAATCGTTTGCGTTGACCAGACGGACATGATAGCTCACATCGTAGCACAGGCTGTTGCCCTTCTCGATGCAGACGATATCGCCGCTTTCCTTCTCCACCGCGACCTGAATGGCCTCGATGAGCTCCTTGGTCTTACCGGATCCCTTCTGGCCGACGATAACCTTGACCATAGAATACGCCTCCTTTATAGTCGGTAGAATATCTTTATTATTGTATCAGGCTTTCTCATAGGATGCAAGCCTTTTCTTGAAATTAGTACCCAGGTTTTCCCAAAAGCTGGAACATGTTCCTCTTGTAGTATTCCACGCCCGGCTGATTGAAGGGATTGACCCCCAGCATATAGGCAGAAATACCGCAGGAAAGCTCGAAGAAATAGAACAGCTCACCCAGGGTTTCCTCGCAGATATCGCCGAAGGTGATGGGAATGACCGGCACACCGCCGTCCACATGGGCAAGAAGCGTGCCGAAATAGGCCTGCTCCTCCACGAAGTCCAGCGTTTTCCCTTCAAGGTAGTTCAGGCCGTCAAGATCCTTCCAATCGACCTCGATCGGCGTTTTCTTTTTGGGCGGTGCGAAGCGCAGGACGGTTTCAAAGAGGTTCCGCTGTCCCTGCTGAATCATCTGACCAAGGGAGTGCAGGTCCGCCGTAAATTCAGCAGTGGCGGGGAACAGACCCTTGCCGTCCTTGCCCTCGGATTCACCGAAGAGCTGCTGCCACCAGCCGCCCAGCATCTTTGCATCCGGCTCATAGCTGCAAAGCAGCTCCAGCGCCATGCCCTTACGGTACAGGAGATTGCGGATGGCAGCATACTGCCATGCAGGGTTCTCAAAAGAGCGGATATCCAGCGCCTGCTGTGCCTGTGCCGCACCCTGCATGAGCTTTGTGATGTCGATCCCGGCGACTGCCATAGGCAGAAGACCGACGGCGGTGAGCACGCTGAAGCGGCCGCCCACATCGGGCGGGATGATAAAGGATTCCCAGCCCTCTTCCTTTGCCATCTGGCGAAGTGCGCCGTTTTCCGGGTCGGTGGTCACATAGGTGCGGGCTCTGGCCTTCTCCGAGCCATACTTGCGTTCAAGCATCCAGCGAAGGGCGCGGGTCGCAATGGCAGGCTCGGTCGTGGTGCCGGATTTGGAGATGATATTGATGGAAAAATCCTTATCCTCCAAAAGGGCGCAAAGCTCCTGCCATGCGCGGGTGGACAGATTGTTCCCGGCGAAGAATATCTGCGGTTCATCATTTTTCAGATTGTGATTCTGACCGCGAAGCAGTTCGATCGCAGCTCGCGGGCCGAGATAGCTGCCGCCGATGCCGACAACCACCAGTACATCCGAGTTCTGCCGGATCCGCTGTGCAGCCTGCTTGATTCGCACCATCTCCGGCGTATCCTCCATCACCGGCAGCTCCAGCCAGCCGATAAAGTCATTGCCGGGGCCTTTGCCGCTGGCCAGAAGCTGGTGAGCATCAAAAACCTCTTTTTCCGTCTCGAGAAGCTGGGTCAGCGTGATCGCGCCCCATACATTCGACATATCCAGCTCAATCATAATAACATAATCCTTTCAAAGGGAATTCTTCTACTCTTATGTTACCGCATTTTGATCAAAAACTCAAGTTCACTTTGAAGAAAAATCTAGCTTTTCTTTTTCCAATGGAATATAATATAAAAAATACAGCATAATGCTGAGAAAGAACAGGAAAAAACTATGAAATATGGATTCGGTATTGATGTCGGCGGCACAACCGTCAAGCTGGGCTTCTTCGAAGAGGATGGAACACTGCTCGAAAAATGGGAGATTCCCACCAGAACAGAGAACGGCGGAGAAAACATTCTCCCCGATATCGCCAGGTCCATCGACGCGTGTCTTGCAAGAAATCAGGCAGAGAAAGCGCAGGTCATCGGCATCGGCATCGGTGTTCCCGGACCTGTGGCAGCGGACGGTCTGGTCAACAAATGCGTGAATCTGGGCTGGGGTGTGTTCAATCTCCATGAAGCACTCTCCGCGCTTACCGGGCTTCCCGTAAAGGCCGGCAACGATGCCAACGTGGCTGCACTCGGCGAATACTGGAAGGGCGGCGGCGCAGGCTGCCAGAGCATTGTCATGGCGACCCTCGGTACCGGCATCGGCGGCGGCATCATCATCGACGGCAAAATTCTGGGCGGCGCCCACGGTGTCGGCGGCGAGATCGGTCACATCGTGCTGAACAAAAACGAGACCGAGCAATGCGGCTGCGGCAAGTACGGCTGCGCAGAGCAATACGCCAGCGCTACCGGCATTGTGCGCATCGCCAATCGCTTCCTCGCACAATCCGATGCCCCCTCCACCCTGCGCGAAGTGGAAAATTTCACCTGTCGGGACGTTTTCGACCACGCTGCCGCAGGCGATCAGCTCTCCGGTGAGGCTCTGGAATTTGTCTACGACTGTCTGGGTGAGTTTCTCGCCGACGTCTGCTGTGTATGTGACCCCGAGCTTGTGGTCATCGGCGGCGGCGTCTCCAGGGCCGGACAGGTCCTCTTAGACGGCATTGCCCGCTATTTCCCCCACTATATGTTCCACGCCTGCAAAAATACCCGCTTCGCCCTCGCCAAGCTCGGCAACGACGCAGGCATCTACGGCTGCTTCCGCCTCGTTCTCGATCATCTCCTCTGATCTCAAATCACTCTCAGGCTCCGCATGGCTGCTTCGCCTCCATGCGGAGCCTGTTTTTTGCCCAACATGCGTTTGCTCTGATCAGGATAAAAAGCGCTCCCTTTATGATTGCCAGTTTTTGCTGTCTTTCATAAAGGGAGCCTGTTCAAAGCTTAGACTTTATCCGCCGCGCAGCGGTTTTCGGATGCAGAGATCATTCCTCTACACTCTCACTGGAATCCTGGTTCTCTACCGGATTATAGTGTTTGCTGGAAGCTACGTCTGTGTAGAGCGTAACCTTTTCTCCTCTGGCATTGGTGTATTCGAGATAGCCCAGAGCAAAGACATCCTTGGTCTTTGAATTCCCGTTAAGGGTCAGATCCAGCGTATAGCTGCCGGTCATCTTCTTGACCTTGACAGAGGAATTCTTGATTCTGGAGCCATCAGCATTTTCCAGAACCAGTTCTTCCGGGTCACTGGTTTCATAGCTGCGCAGGATGCCGGCAGTGGCATCGGCGAAGCTCTCGGGAATTTCCCAGCGAACCACAAAAATGACCTTTTCCTTGTTGCCCTGAATGACCGTGCGGGGGGAAATCTCCAGAGAAACGAGGGCGCGCTTCTCAACAACCTCTTCGCCGTCAAAGCGAGCTTCGATAACGGTATTGCTCTTGATCAGGAAGGTGAAGAGATTCTGTGTGCTGATCAGGGAACCATTCAGGTACCAGCCGGAGAAGTATTTGCCGCCGCTGCTTTCCGGTGCACGGACCGTAATGTAATCGCTGTAGGCGTATTCACCGTTCGGGCGCAGGCCGCTGACAATACTGCCGCCGAGCACCAGAAGGGTATAAGACTTCTGAACGCTCTTGGTAGACACATACTCTCTGCCATCGATTTCTGCCGTGGCAGTGTAGATAATGAATTCATCCGTCGAGCTGACTTCAACAGTCCCTTCTTCCTCAATGAGGCCGTCGCTGCAGTTTCTGCAGGCAAATCTGGCAGTTGCGGTATAACCATCGCCGACAGCCGTCCAGATCCAGCTGGGCGTGTCCGGATAGCTATGACCAGGTGCTGCAACTTCATCGCCAACATAGCTGTCACCGCAGGCGGTGCAGGTATAGGTGGTATAACCGGCTTCGGTGCAGGTAGCGGGCGTTACTATAGCTTCATATGCATGGCCGAGGGCTGCAACTTCATCGGCAACATAGATCTCGCCGCAAGCAGTGCAGGTGTAGGTAGTGTAGCCGTCTTCGGTGCAGGTAGCAGGAGTTACCACAGCTTCGTAATTATGACCGGGAGCTGCAATTTCATCGGCAACATAGCTTTCGCCGCAAGCAGTGCAGGTGTAAGTAGTGTAGCCATCTTCCGTGCAGGTGGCGGGCGTTATCACAGCTTCATAAGAATGACCGGGAGCTGCTACTACGTCAGCCGTGTAGGTATCGCCGCAGATGGAGCAGGTATAGGTGGTGC
>JAZQOW010000091.1:0-20799 GCA_045628065.1 Faecousia sp. | reverse complement strand
AAGAGTGTCACCCGCGGCCAGATCGTCACCTTCCTGTGGCGTGCCGCCGGTTGCCCCGAGGTTGAGAGCGCTGCTGCATTCAGCGATGTCAAGGAAAACGCATTCTATGCCAAGGCAGTTGCATGGGCAGTAGAAGCAGGCATCACCAAGGGCGTTGGCAAGAACAAGTTTGCTCCTGACTCCGTCTGCACGCGTGGCCAGATCGTCACCTTCCTGTGGAGATTCATGGGCGAGCCCGAAGCCGCCAAGGCAGCAGAGTTCAGCGATGTCCTTCCCGGCACATACTGCGAAAAGGCAGTCGCATGGGCTGTGGAAGCAGGCATCACCAAGGGTATCACTCCTGAACTGTTCAAGCCGAACAATGACTGCAACCGTGCACAGGCTGTCACCTTTATCATGCGCGCTATTGCAAAATAATTCCCCGAAAGCCAGCCTGACGCATAAAACCTGAAAAACGGCGGGGTATGCACCCATAAAAAGGTGCATACCCCGCCTGAATTTTCCCCAAGCCTTCTCCTTGAGGAGAAGGTGCCGCCGCAGCGGCGGATGAGGTGGAGCTTGCGAAACAGAGCGCCTGCCCCGGCGGTTGGAGGCACACCTCGTCCGTCCGGTTTCCCCTCAAGGGTCGTATCCAATGTCGGTCACCCCGTAGGGGCGAACACAGTTCGCCCCTACGGGTTGCAGCTTCATCAGATGTCGGTCAAATCGGTTGGCGGACGATAGGGGAAAATGGCGAAAGGACAGAGAGAATCGAGATATGGGAGTGAAAACGAAGCTAAAAGCTGAAAAATGGCCGGGTATGCACTCGTAAAAAGGTGCATACCCGGCCTGATTTTTTTCGGTCTTTGCTGAAGACTCACTATTTTGCCCTTATGATATCAAAGAACTGTAAACCATGTCCTTGCACTATTTGTAAACTATGTTATTGCACACATTGCTCGACCGAAAATCGTTTTCAAAAAAAGAGAAGGGGGCGCTTTGCCCTCCTTCTCCCATCCTCCCGCAATACAGCTGCGGAGGTGTATATCTTTTTTGCGGTGCTGTCAGAGTGTGATTTCCATGCCAGAATGCATTGCAATCAGCCGATCCCCCATGACCTCCTTCAGCCAGGGAAAAGCAACATTTCCGGTGCAGTGTCCGGAATAGAAGACGGCAGGGGAGGAGGAGAGGAGCTGATCGGCAATGGCTTTGACGCGCTCTTCCTTAAAGCTGCACGTTGCGGTGCCTCCGGCACCCATCATGTGGAAGCCGCCAAAGAAAGCGCGGATGGATTCATCCGGGAAGGCGGCTTTGACTTCCTCAATGATATTTTCTATGCCGCCGTGGGAGCAGCTGTTAAAGAGGATAAGCCCCTGATCTGTGTGGAATACCACGGTCTGCTCATGGGCAAAATCATCGTCCTGCGTTTTTCCGCCGCAGGTGTAGCACATATGGGCATGCCGCCCGCGGCTGACTAGATTCGGTGTCGTATGAGGAAGCAGCGAAATGCCGAACTCCGGGAAATCGGCACGCTCCACAAATGCAAAGCGCTCCGGATAGGCCTCCAGCAGTCCCTTTGGAATGCCGATGTATTTTTTCAAAGGCCCCACAATTTTGTAATAGCATTTCGCCTGCGCCGCCCTCTGGAGGTATACCTTTGCCGTTTCATTGCGCGCAAAAAAGGCCGCAAAGCCGCCGGAATGGTCATAATGAGCATGGGACAGAAAGGCCGCCTCGACCCGCGCCAAATCCAGCCCCAGCTTATCGGCATTTTCCGCAAACAGCGCCGATGCGCCGGTATCAATCAGGAAATACCGCCCCTGCTCCTCTGCCAGCATCGAGAGGCCATGCTCTCCGGAATAGGAAGAGAAGCTCGTATTCTCTGCAAGAATCGTAATTTTCATGCGCAACCCCTTCTTTCTGCATCCAGTATAACATGTATTTCGCAAAAAGACCATAGTGATGCGAAACAATTTACGCCTGCATGGTAAAAAGGTCTTGTGCTTTTATTAAAAATCGGTTACAATAACAGACACGCAGTCTATGGCTGAAACCGGAAGGAGGTTTTCATATGATTCGTCTCGATACCGAAAAAGGTTCCATCAGTGTCAACAGCAGTGTTTATACTACCATTGCGGGTATGGCCGCCACCAATTGCTTTGGTGTTAAGGGTATGGCTGTGCGCTCCATGACCGATGGCCTTGTCCATCTTCTGCGCAGGGAGGCCATGAGCAAGGGTGTTCTGGTCACACTCAATGAGGATAATACCATTTCCATTGACCTGCACATCATGGTTGACCATGGGGTCAACATTGCCGCAGTAGGAAAATCCATTATTGCCGAAGTCCAGTATGTTGTGGAAAGTCAGACCGGCACCCCCGTGAAGACCGTCCATGTATTTGTGGACTCTATCACAACGGAATGAGTCCGGAGGTGTGACAATTGAGACATACGATTGACGGTGCGCTGTTCCGCCGAATGGTACTCAGCGCCGCAGCTTCTATTGAGAACAACAAAGAAAAAATCAATGAACTGAATGTATTCCCGGTACCCGATGGCGATACCGGCACCAATATGAGCATGACCCTGAATGCTGCCGCTGCCGATCTGCGCAAGGCCGATGAGCCTACGCTTGGCAAGGCGGCCGGGATCACCGCCTCTGCACTCTTGCGCGGCGCAAGAGGCAATTCGGGCGTTATTCTGTCCCTTCTGTTCCGCGGCATTTCCAAGGTGCTGAAAACTGAAACGGAATGCGGCGGCATCGTGTTTGCCCAGGCGCTCAAAGAGGGCGTGGAGGCTGCCTATAATGCCGTTATGAAGCCCGCCGAGGGCACCATTCTCACCGTTTCCCGTCTGGCTGCCGCTGCTGCGGTGGAGGCCGGTGCAGAAGATGATGATTTTGAAAAGGCTTTGGAGGCTGCCATTGCAGCAGGCCGCAAGGCTCTTGCCAATACCATTGAGCAGAACCCGGTTCTGAAAAAGGCGGGCGTTGTCGATGCCGGCGGCATGGGCTGGATTCTCGTGCTCGAGGGCATGATGGCTGCCCTGCACGGTGAGGATATCGTTGCCGCCACCGATGGCACGGCACCCAAGGAAAGCGCGGATTTTGCCGCCTTCGATACCGAAGACATTCGCTTTGGCTACTGCACCGAGTTTATCGTCTCCCGTGATAATGACCTCAGCCCCGCCGACCTGCGCACCTTCCTTAACGATATGGGCGATAGTCTGGTGCTGGTGGATGATGACGAGATCATCAAGGTGCATGTCCACACCAATAACCCCGGCGTGGTACTGGAAAAGGCACTGGAATACGGCGGCCTGATCACCGTAAAGGTGGAGAATATGCGCCTTCAGCACACCGAAAAGGTGATGGATGAAAAGGATCTGGAGCAGAAGGAAGCCGAACCGGAAAAGAAGTACGGCATCGTCAGCGTCTGTGCCGGTGACGGCATTGCCTCCGTATTCCGCGATCTGGGCGCGGATGGCATCATCTCCGGCGGTCAGACGATGAATCCCTCCACGGAGGATATCCTTCAGCAGATTCTCCGCACCCCGGCAGAGATCGTCTATGTATTCCCCAACAACAAGAATATCATCATGGCAGCGGAGCAGACCATCCCCCTGACCAAAAAGAAGGTCATCGTGATCCCCTCCAAGACCATTCCGCAGGGCATTACCAGCCTGCTCAGCTTCGATCCTGAGGCCGAGGAGGAAGAGCTGACGGCAGCTCTGAACGAAGCCCTTGCCAATGTGGATACCATGCAGATCACCTACGCTGCAAGAGACTCCGACTTTGACGGCTATGCCATCTCCGCAGGCGATTATCTCGCACTTGCAGGCGGCGGCCTCTACGGTACGGATCAGAATATTGAAGCGCTTCTCCGCTCTCTGGCACAGAAGGTTGCAGACGATGGCAGAGAATTCATCACCATCTATTCCGGCGCCGATACTACAGACGAGCAGGCAGAGCTTGCCCAGCGCATTTTCACCGAGGTTTGCGCCGATGCCGATGTAAACCTCATCTCCGGCGGTCAGCCTGTGTATTATTTCATCATTTCTGCCGAATAATCAAATATTTCAGCGTGGCAAAAGTTTTTGCCACGCTGCTTTTTTTCGCACTTTTTGCAATAGAAAGCCTTCCACTGGAGGCAATGTCATCAACTTAAGGCTGATATTTCAAAAGCAAGCCCCTCCCCTACGGCATCGCATTCCGTATATGCCACTGTTTGGTTGATGACATTGCCTCAAGGAGAAGGCTTTGGTGGTGCGGTCTTCCAAGAGCTTGCCACCTGTTTTCGGACGTTCTCATAATAAAAACTTGTGCTCAGGTGTCATAACCTGAGCACAAGTGTTTTTGGTTGAATTAGTTCTCTGCGCCGCGCATGGCTTCCAGAACGATGCAGGCGCTCTCAAGAGCGTCAGTGTTGATGGTTTCGGCGAGGCCGAGGTCCATGGCCTTGGCGATGGAGGGGTCGATGGGCAGGTTGGCGAGAACGCTGAGGTTCTGGCTCTGAGCGACCTGGTCGATGTGGCTGCGTCCGAAGACTTCGATTTTCTTGCCGCAGTCGGGGCACAGAAGGTAGCTGTAGTTTTCGATCAGACCGAGAATGGGGAGGTTCATCAGCTCTGCCATTTTGACGGCCTTGGTGACGACCATAGAGACCAGATCCTGCGGAGAGGTGACCACGATAATGCCGTTGATGGGCAGGGACTGGAATACGGTCAGGGGTACATCGCCGGTTCCGGGAGGCATATCGACAAACATGAAATCGATATCTTCCCAGATGACGTCAGACCAGAACTGCTGTACAGCGCCTGCGATGATGGGGCCGCGCCATACTACGGGGTCGGTGTCGTTATTGAGCAGCAGGTTGATGGACATGATCTCCACGCCGTCCTCACTGCGGGCAGGATACAGGCCGGTATCATCGGAGCCGGAGGGCTCAATGACGCCGAAGGCCTTGGGGATGGAGGGACCGGTAATGTCCGCATCCAGAATGGCGGTGCGGAAGCCTCTGCGCTGCATGGCCACAGCCAGCATGGCGGAAACCGTGCTCTTACCAACGCCGCCCTTGCCGGACATGACAGCAATCACTTTTTTAACATTGGACTTGGGATGTGCCTGAACCATCAGGTCTTCCTTGCGTTCGCCGCAGCTTTCGCCGCAGGTGGAGCAGTTGCCGTTACAAGATTCGCTCATATCGAATCCTCCTTTATATATATCATTGTGGGTTTACGGTTCTAATTGGGCGGCCAGTTCCTCCCAAAGGTTCATTTTTTCTGCAATCTCGTCCTCCAATTGTGCCTTTTCCTCCATCAGGCGGGTCAGTGCCTGATAGTCGGAGGCGTTTTCTTCAATGTCGGCATCGTATTGGGCGAGTTTTTTCTCCATTGAGTCAATTTCGCGTTCCAGCTGACGTACCTGACGGTCAAGCTGCTTGTCATTGACGCGGGATTTTTCTTTTTTCTGGGGCTTTTGCTGGGGCGCTGCCTGTTTATCCATGGCTTCAAAGGCCTTGATGGAGCGGTATTTTGCGTAGGAGCAGGGGAAATCCCGGATTTTTCCGTCAGACAGCTCCCAGACGCGGGTGGCGAATTTGTCCACAAAGTAGCGGTCATGGGAGACGAACAGCAGGGTTCCCTCATATTCGTCAATGGCGCATTCGATCCATTCTCTGGAGCTGATGTCCAGATGGTTGGTCGGCTCGTCAAGAATCAGCAGGTTTATTTTATCGTCCATGAGCATGCACAGCCGCAGGCGGGACTGCTCGCCGCCGGATAGCGTGCCCACAGTTTTGAACACATCCTCCCCGGAGAACATGAAGGCACCGAGGCGATCCCGCGCCACCTGAGGAGAATAGTTTTTCTCGTAGAGCATTGTATCATACAGACTGCGCTCAGGGTGCTCAAAATGGATGATCTGCGGCAGATACCCCCATTTCACAGTAGGACCGAAGCGGATATAGCCGGAGGTACAGGGGATTTCTCCGAGCAAAATGCGCAGGAAGGTGGATTTGCCCGTGCCGTTATCGCCCAGAAGGGCAATGCGCTCGCCGCCCTTGACCTCCAGATTCACATCGGAGAAGAGCTTCCGAGCGCCGAATTCCTTGGAAAGGTTCTTGATGATGAACATTTCATCGCCGAAGAACTCCTGCTCGCCGAATTTTGCCCGCATCGTGCGCTGCGTTTTGGGGCGGTCGGTTTTGGCGATGCGATCCATGCGGTGCTGGATGGACATGGCACGGCGGTAGAGGGTGCGGTTGTTGATGCCCCAGCCCTTCATGCGCTCCAATGTGTAGCCCAGCTGCTTCAGCTTGGCCTGCTCCTGCTCGTACTGCTTGAGCTGCAAATTAAATCTTGCCTGCTTTTCCTCCAGATAGAACGAGTAGTTGCCACTGTAGAATTCTGCCTTGCCCTCGTGCAGCTCGATGACGCGCTGCACGACCCGGTCAAGGAAGAAGCGGTCGTGGGAGATGGTCAGCACGGTGCCGCGGAATTTCAGGATATAGTCCTCCAGCCATTCCACACTGCGAAGCTCCAGATGGTTGGTCGGCTCATCAAGCAGCAGAATATCGGTTTTCTCCAGAAGCAGTCTTGCCAGATTCACTCTGGTTTTCTCGCCGCCGGACAGGCGGTCAAAGGCCTGCGCCCGCATTTCGGCAGGGATGCCCAGACCGTTGCATACCTTGTCGGTCTCCACATCCATGTCATAGCCGCCGCCGGAGGAGAATCTGGCGCTAAGGCGGTCATATTCCTCCAGTGTTCTGCGGTCTGCGCTGCCGCCTGCCATCTGCGCTTCCAGTGCGGCCATTTTCTCGCCTGCACTGATCAGGGAGGAGAAGGCGGTGCGCAGGACATCCTCCACGCTGTAGGCGTGGGGATAATTGGGAATCTGGGAGATCAAACCCACTTTTTTTCCGGGGGCGATCATGATGGTGCCTTCGTCTGCGGCGATTTCCCCGGTGAGAATGCGGAACAGGGTGGTTTTTCCGCAGCCGTTTCGTCCCATCAGGCCGACACGCTCTCCGGCGTTGATGTCGAAGCTCACGCCGTCGAGCAGGTTGTTGCCGATCTCAAAGGATTTTATAATATCTTTTACGGATATGTCAATCATTATTGTCTCCTGCGTATTGCTGCATGAATTCATCCCGGTCAAAGAGCACGTTCAGCGCTTGCAGCATGGCGTTGGTGCTCATGCGCTCCGGCAAATCCAGGGATTTGAGGAGCGCTTTTCTTGCGAAGCTGCTGTCCTCCTGACCGGAGAGGCCGCAGCGGAAGAGGTCGAATTTTGTAATAGGCTGTCGGGAGGGTGCACCCGCATCCTTCGCACCGGCATTTTCCAGTGCTTTCAGGATCACGGCCTCCTCCATGCCCTCCACGCCGAGCTTGCCCTCTTTTCCGGGCTTGTCCTTGCGGCGCTCTTTGCCGTAGATATCGGGAATGTAGGCGTGGAACACCTTGTCCTTCGGCAGAGCGCCCCGCAGGAAGTTCCGAATCACAAAGCCCGCCCCATCGGAATCAGTGAGGATGATGAGGCCGCGCTTTTCCGCAACCCTGCGAAGAAGGGCAAGGAGCTTTTTATCATTCATAATGCCAAAGCCGGAGGTCTCAAAGATCGGCGCGTCTACGATCTGGCGAAGCTTTCCTGCATCGTAGCGCCCCTCCACGACAATGGCCTGCTGCACTTTAAGCATGAGCCGCCTCCTGTGCCAATTGGAGGATCAGCAGCTCCAGAATCCGCTCCGGGTCATCGAAGGAGGTCTTGATCTGAAAATCTGCTTCTGCACAGGCGGGAAGCGCACGGCTGAAGAACGGCCCCGGCACGCGCCTTGCGAATTCAAAAGCCTTTTGCGCGGGATAGGAGCTCATGCCGTAGAGCTTCATCAGGGCATCCGCACCCCGGCCATGGGAGGATAGCTCCCTTGCCGCTGCCGCGCGGCGAAGCTGGGAGCCGATAGCACCGAGAATGGGGATGGGCTCCTGCTGCATTTTGCACAGGGTGCGCAGAATTTCCAGCGCTTTGCCGTAAGAGCCTGCTGCGATGGCATCGGTGAGCTGAAATACCACAGCATCAAGCACCGGCTCCACCACCGCGTCAATGTCGGCTTTGGAAATCATCGGGGCGGAGGAAAAAGCTGCAATTTTGGAAATCTCTGAGGCCATGGAGGTCATCTGTGCGCCGCATTGCATGATGAGGTAGCGGCAAAGGTCGGGGGCTATTTTTTTGCCGAAGCTGTCAAAATGCCGGGCGACCCAGCTCATGAGCGCCTGCTCAGATTGCCTTGCAAACTCCACCACCTGCGCATGCTCCGTAATGGCGGCGGTGAGATTCTTGAGCCTGCGGTCAGGCTTCCATGCGAGGGTATCAAATACAAAGACCACATAGCAGTAGTCGGGAATATCGGATAGTAAATCAGCCATCTTCCGGCGGTCATCGGCATCCATCTGGTAGGGGTCTACATCGTCCACCTGCACAAAGGAGGCCTCCGCCATGATGGGAATGGCATCGAGCGCATCGGAGAAGGCGGTCAGGCTCATGGTCTGCGCATCAAAGCGGTGGAGATTGAAATCCTCCGCAGGGCCGGAGAGGACGGTTTTGCGAAGAAGGTTCAGGTAGTGGGTGCGCAGATAATCCTCCTCTCCGTGGAAGAAGTAGAGATGCTCCGGCGTTTTGCTGCGAAGATCGGATTTTAATTTGTCAAAAGCGCTGTCAGACGCCGGTTTTTTTGCCATGAAATCACCTTCTTATGGTAATATTGCCGCATAGATCCGTGCGGTAAATCTGTGCCCCATGTGCTTCCATTCGGTTAAGCGCCTTGTCGGAGGGATGGTGGTAGGGGTTGTCTTTGCCAACGCTGATGAGTACAGTTTCGGGCTTTGTCAGATCCAGAAGCGTGTCGCAGGTGGAGGTGGCAGCGCCATGGTGCCCTGCAACGAGCACCTCAATATCCGGAATATCATGCTCGGAGAGAAGACGCATTTCCGCCTGCGAGGTCATATCGCCCGTGGCGAGAAGATCGAAATCCCCCTGAGAGAACAGCAGACCAAGGGAGGCATCATTCTCAGAGGACGGGCTGACCGGCGCGTAGATGTGCAGGGTGGAGCCGGAGAATTTGAGGGTTTCGTCGTTCGTCACATAGCGAATCTCGGTTCCCTGCGCAAGGGCGGCTTCGGTAATTTCCTCCCGCAGACCGGTGTCGCAGGGAAGATCGGGAAGGTATAATAGGGAAACAGGCAGGCGTGAGAGCAGCTGGCATACGCCGCCTGCGTGATCGGTATCATAATGGCTGAGAATCAGAGCATCCAGCCGGGGAATGCTTTTGGACAGAAGGAAGCGGGCGGCCGTTTCTCCTGCATTTTCCACACCGCTGCCGCCGCAATCATACATGGCGGTGACATTGCCGTCGCGGAGGATCAGACATTGTCCCTGCCCGACATCCAGAAGCGTGCAGTCAAACGCCCGTCCCTCCAGATAGCCCAGCCAAAGGCACAGGCACAGCCCGAGACTGCCAACGCATATGCCGGGCACAAGCAGCTTCCGCCTTCCGTTGGGGAGCAGCATACATGCACCGATGAGGTACACAAAGATCAGCCAGAGCACCACATAGCGGTTGTCGGTGTACACCGCAGCAAAGGGGAAGGCAGCGATACCCTCGGCGACACAGAGAATATAGCGCACCAGACAGGCTGCAATCCCTGCCAGAAGCTTCGCAGGCCACAGCCACGCAAAGCCGAGAATACAGGCACACAGCCCTGCCTGAAACACAAGCGTGACTGCCCAGCCTGCAAGGAGGTTGGTCACGATGCCAAACAGCGCAATGACCCCGCGCTGCATGGCGATCAGGGGTGTGGTAAACAGGCAGGCGCCGATGGTGGTGGTCACGCTGCCGATCATATAGCGAAGAATACCGCGGATGCCCCGGCGGCGAAGTGCTTTTTCCAGCTTAGGGCTTCGGCAGATGCGCGCATACAGCGGCGCAGACACAAGTAAAATGCCAAGGACGGCGCTAAAGGAAAGCTGGAAGCTGAGATTGGATACGACCCATGGATCGGGCACAAGAATGCACAGTGCGGCAAAGCCCAACGAGGTCAGTCCGTCCCATTCCCGCAGCAAAAGCGGCGCAAGCAGCAGAAGGATCTGCATCACCGCAGCGCGTACCACCGAGGGCATGGCGCCGACCATCAGCGTGAAAATTATGACGACAGGAATGCCAATGCAGGCAGAGAGCCACCGCCGATTGCCGCATAGAAGCAAAATCAGACCCAGAAGGGTGGATACATGCATACCGGAAATGACGACCGTATGGGCAATGCCGGAAATGTTGAGTGCATTGGACTGCGTAAAGCTCAGCCCGGTGCGGTCGCCGATGAGCAGCGCCTGCATGAAGGGGGCAGCATCGGCGGGGAAAATTTGTTGAATTTTGTCCTTTACCATCCTGCGCAGGCGCAGAGGAAAGGTGGAAAGCGTATCCGATGGGATGGGAACAGCCCCCGGCACGCTGTAGGCAATCAGGTCAACGCCGATGGAGCGATAGTAAAGCGCATAGTCCTCGCCCTTCGGCAGTGCCAGCCGGGCAGTGACCTCCATGCGGTCACCGGCGCGTACCTCCGGCATATCGTCGAGATAAAGAAGAATTTTGCACCGATGGCCGCGAATCACGGCATTGGCATAGACCCGGGAGCCATATTGGGTGCTCTGGAGATCGTCACGCAGAACGGCGGTGAAGTGCTCCGTCTCTCCGTCCAGTGCGCGCACAGGCGCGGCGATCCAGAGGTCATAGCCGGTCGTCCATAAAAGTCCTACAGCCAGCCCCAGTGCCATAATTGCCGGATGGCTCCATATTTTCCTGACTAGCCGGAAAACCAGCGCCCCAAGGCCGCAGGCGCAGCCAAGAAGAAAGCACCAAAGGGGGCGATCAAGGAGAATGTATACGCCGGCTCCCGCTGTAAAAAGCAGGGAGAACCAAAATAGCTTTCGCATTATTTCAGCGTTGCAATGGTCACACCGTCTTCGCCTTCGCCGAAGACGCCCAGACGGTATTCCTTTACATGGCGGTTGCGCTTGAGCTCGTTTTGCACGGCCTTGCGCAGAACGCCTGTGCCCTTGCCGTGGATGATGCGCACCATGTTCAGGTTTGCCAGCATGGCATGATCCAAAAAGCCCTGTAAGGTGGCGATTGCCTCCTGCGCATCCATGCCGCGCAGGTCAACCTCAGGATCGGCCTGCTGGTTGCGGAATTCGCGCACGGTTTTCTGAATATATTGCTGGGCGGCAGGCGCCTGCTCGAGAAGATAGACTTCATCGGGCTTGGCATTGATCTTCATAATGCCGGCCTGCAGCACATAGGAATCCTTCTTGACCTCCAGCACCGTTGCCTTGGTGCCCAGACGGATCAGCTCCACGGTATCGCCGGGGCGGACAGGCCGGGTGGGCTGCGGGCGGGCTTGTGTGGGCTTCTTTTCGTTCAGCTTGTCCTGCGCTGCATTGAGCTTGTGGCGCAGGTCGGATTGCCGCTCGTTCAGCTCGGCGGCATCGTTCATATCCTTCAGTTGCTTTCGAAGGAGCTTTAATTCCTGCTGCACCTCATTGGCGGCGCGGCGGGCATCATCAATGATGTACTGCGCCTCGGCGCGGGCATTCTGCACGGCCTTTTCCTTTTCCTTCTGGATTTGGGCGTAGTATTCATCGGATTTTTTCTTTTGCTGCTCGGTTTCCAGACGCAGGCGTTCTGCCTCCACGCGGGCAGCCTCCATTTGCTGGCGCTGCTGCTCTAAAAGGTGGAGCACTTCTTCAAAATTCTGGTCGTTTTCCGACACCATATCCTGCGCCTTCTTGATAATGCCATCGGGAAGCCCCAGACGGCGGGAGATGGCAAAGGCGTTGGATTTGCCCGGCACACCGATGAGCAGGCGGTAGGTGGGCTTCAGGGTCTCTACATCAAATTCGCACGAGGCGTTCATCACGCCCGGCGTGCGCATGGCGAAAATTTTCAGCTCAGCATAGTGGGTGGTCGCTGCAACCAGACTGCCCATACTGCGGCAGAAGGAAATGAGCGCCACAGCCAGCGCTGCACCCTCTGTGGGATCGGTGCCTGCGCCCAGCTCGTCAAAGAGCACCAGACTTTCCCCATCGCACTGATTGACGATTTCCACAATGTTTTTCATGTGCGCGGAGAAGGTGGACAGGGACTGCTCAATGGACTGCTCGTCGCCGATATCGGCCAGCACGCTCTTGAAGATACACACGCTGCTGCCATGGTCGGCGGGGATTTGCAGGCCGCATTCAGCCATCAGGGTTACAAGTCCCAGCGTTTTCAGGGTGACGGTCTTGCCGCCGGTGTTGGGGCCGGTGATGACCAGCGTATCAAACTCGCCGCCCAATCGGACGGTGATGGGGACAACGACCTTCGGGTCAATGAGCGGATGCCGCACACGCACCAGCTCCATGCGGCCATCGGTGCGGATTTCCGGCGCAATGGCCTTCATTTTATAGGCAAGCTGTGCCTTGGCAAAAATGATATCCAGCTCTACCAGCACATTGTAGTCGCAGATGATCTGTTCCTTGTGCTCTGCGGCTATCGCAGAGAGCTCTCCCAGAATGCGCTCGATCTCGGCCTGCTCTGCCAGCGCCAGCTCGCGCAGGGCGTTGTTGGCATTCACTGCGCCCATCGGCTCAATGAAGAAGGTGCTGCCGGTGGCGGAGACATCGTGCACCAGTCCCGGCACGGCGGCTTTGCTCTCGGCCTTGACCGGGACAACATAGCGATCTCCGCGCATGGTGATGATCGGGTCGCGCAGCGCTTTGGCATAGGCGGGGGAGGAGATGATCTTGCTCAGGGTCTCCTTGATTTTTGCGCTCTGTGCGCGCATTTTGCGGCGGATGGAGGCAAGCTCACTGCTTGCGGCATCCGCGATCTCGTCCTCGGAGAGGATGGAGGTGGTAATGCGGTCTTCAAAATAGCGGTTGGCATTGAGCTGGGCAAAGAAGGGGTCGAGCACCGAATCTACATGGTCGGTGTCGGCGTAGGATTTCACATTTCTTGCGCAGCGCAGCACACCGGCAATGGCAAGCAGCTCCTTGGGGGAGAGGCAGCCGCCCCGCTCTGCCCGCAGGAGGCTGGCGCACACATCCTGTGTACCCCGGAAGCCGGGTGCACCCTTGGTCTCCATCAGGCGGCAGGCGCTGGCGGTCTGGGACTGGGCATAGCGCACATCGTCCGGCTCGGTCATGGGCGCAAGCTCCAGACAGCGCTTGTGTGCCTCCTCACAGCCGGTGAGGTCGGCAAGGCGCTCAAGTACCCGGTTCAGCTCCAGCTTGATCAGTGATTTTTTATATAATTCAGACATGGCTTACTCCAATATGATATTGCAGGATTTATAATAGTCCAAAGCGGAGAAGCTCCGCTCAAATTGTGTTTTCAGATAGCTCTCTGTCAGACCGCTGAGCGCTTCCAGATTTTTCTTGCCCAGCGCGAAAGAGAACAGCCGCCCCGGCGCACAGGTGACGATATAGCGCATGGCCTGCAAAACACCCGGGGAAAGGGGCAGGCGAAGCCCGTCGGTCAGCAGGTTCTGGCAGCTGCTGCAAATGACGGTCGCCTCGGACAGATGGAAGCGGTCAGGCGTTGGGCTGCCGCACACCGGGCATTGCTCCAGCATGGGCAAATAGCCTGCCAGACAGGCGCAGCGAAGCTCAAAGGCTGCTTTTACAAGCAGCGGCGGCTTATGGAGCGTGCCGAGGGCATACATGGCATTGAGGCACAGCGACAGCAGCTCCGGGTTGGGGCAGTCCTCCTGTGCAACGACCTCTGCGATCTGCGCAAAATAGCTGGCAAGTGCCAGAGACGACAGATCCTCCCGCAGGGAGGTGAACATCTCCAGCGGCATCGCCTCGTCAATGACATAGCCGCTCTGGCTTTCAAATACTGTGAATTCGCTGTAGCACAGCAGCTGACAGCTGCCCTGCAGGCGGCTGCGGCGGCTGCGCACCCCGCGGGCGCGGAAGGTCATTTTTCCATGCTCCCGGGTCAGCACATTCAAAAGCCGATCGGAATCCTTATAATCTGTCTGGCGGAGAATCAGGCCTTCGGTTTTCAAATGCATAGGATGTCCTCATCATGTACGCTGCGCCGCAAAGGCAGCGGCGGCAGAAAGAATGGACAGCAGGGCAGGGCTTAGCTGTTGCCCTGCTGTTTTTGTGCGCCCCGGTAGAGAAGATAGGCCTCCGGCGCGCCGGTTTCAAGAAAGATCGACCAGTACTGATTTTTGTCCATAATGGAACCTCCCCTTGAGGCCAAGGTCATCAACGTAAGACAACGCTTTGCTGTTCGGTGGCAGGCACCCCCGTAGGGGCGAACTGTGTTCGCCCGCTCCGGCTTGCAGCTTAATCAAATGTCGCTTGAATCGGCAGGCGGGCGAACGCAGTTCGCCCCTACGGCGGGTCTTGTAATTGGGGACACGGGGAGGAGCAAGCCCCTCCCCTACGGCGATACATTCCGTATATGCCGCTGTTCTTTGCAAGGAGCACAAATCACATTGATTCCAAAGGAGTCATTACTTATGAATGCTATCATGCAATGGGATTTTTCAGTCCTTGAGCGCATCACGGCGGGCAGAACGCCGGTGCTGGACCGCTTTTTCTCTGTCTTCACCCATCTGGGCGACCCGGTGGTGTGGGTCGTGCTGCTCATCGCGCTGCTGGCGTTCCGGAAAACGCGGCGGATCGGCATTTGCATTACAGCTGCCGTCATTCTTGATCTGCTGCTGTGCAACCTTATCCTCAAGCCGCTGGTGTGCCGCCCCCGGCCTTATGCCCTTCGGGAGGTCGCCCTGCTTGTCAGGGCGGAGACGGACGCTTCCTTCCCCTCCGGCCATGCGGCATCGAGCTTCGCGATGGCCTTCTGCCTTGCCTTCCGCAAAAATAAATGGGCGCTCCCCGCCTTCCTATTCGCCGCACTGCTCGCCTATTCCCGGCTGTATCTCTATCTGCACTTCCCTACCGATGTCCTCGGCGGCATCGCGGTAGGCTTCATATGCGGCACACTCGGCGCCTACCTCGGCAGCCTGCTCCTGCGCCGGTTCAGCAGCACAAGGAAATAACACAGCGTCCGCGATCTTTTATCAGCTAAAAAATTTTTAATAGAAAAGCGGGACAAAACAGGATTGCCATTTCCTATGGAAGGTAGAGGGGGATATTCCCAAACAGCTCCCAATAGCAGAAAGGCTCCCCTTCCGGGGCAATGTCATCAACTTAAGGTTATTCAATGGTATCAGCCGCCGTAGGGGCGAACTGTGTTCGCCCGCCTGCCGATTTAACCGACATTTGAATAAGCTGCACGCCGGAGCGGGCGAACACAGTTCGCCCCTACGGGGGTGCCTGCTGATCTACGGGCGAAAGTACGATATAAACAAAACCTGTTTTCGCAGATACGTATTGAAAAAAAAATTTCTGATCGTTCAACATGGCGTGATTTAAACCCGCTTACAAAACATAACAGGCGCTGATAAAATGAGACAGGGGGAACCTCCCCCCTGTCTCATGCTGTATCTAAAAAAAGATAGATTTTATGGGAACAAATCCGGTATTATATCGTCAAAATAATAACACAGGGTGATTCCCTCATCTCCTTATCCGCTATAAATATAAAAGCAAGCCAGATAACCATCCTATGTCTTTCTAAAGGAGGAGATCATGTATGAAAACACGCAAAACATTCAAAGCGATCCCTGTCATTTCTGCTGCAATTTGTATTGTGCTGCTGATTTTTGTCGCAGGTTGTGCCTCCACGAAATCTGATCAGCCATTTTATCAATTGGGACAGCTGGAGCAGCAGCAGGACAGCACGGAGAAAGGCGAACCTGTGATTTTAGCGGAGCACTTTACGATCTATTCCGATGAATTGGACTTTCTTACAGAAGAGTTCTCGCTGACGCATCCGGAAAATGCGGCGGATATTGCAGCGCAAACGCTGATTGAAAAGTATACCCTGTTTTATCAGGCGCAGAAAGCCGGGCTTGTGGTTTCTGATGCGGATGTAGAAGCCGTAATCCGGAAGCAGATCGAAATATTCGCAGAAACGCCGAGCGAAGAGTACGACGAATTTCTGGCCGGCCTTGGAATGACGAACGAAGAATACTGGAATTCAAGGAAAGATGAGCTGATCATAACAGAATCCATTGCTGCATGGAAAGAACAGCAATTCGATGAATATGCCCGCAGCTATGAGGAAAATGCCGATTCGCAAGATTGGGAAAACTATTACGATAAGCTTAAGAACAGCTTGATTGAAAAAGAACATATTCAATATCAAAACCAATAAGTGTGACAGGGGGACGGTTCTTCCGTCTCCCTGTGACAGGGGGACGGTTCTTCCGTCCCCCTGTTTTTTGCAAAAAATAAATAAAATAGCGGGACAAAACAGAGTTGCCATTTCCTATGGAAAGTAGAGGGGAATATTCCCGAACAGCCCCCAATAACGGAAAGGCTCCCCTTCTAGGGCAATGTCATTAACTTAAGGTTATTCAATGGCATCAGCCGCCGTAGGGGCGAACTGCGTTCGCCCGCCTGCCGATTCAACCGACATTTGATTAAGCTGCAACCCGGAACGGGCGAACACAGTTCGCCCCTACGGGGGCTGGGCGCCACGGAATGCATCGCCGTAGGGGAGGGGCTTGCTCCTCCCCGATGGTTGGGATCAGCACCGATTGGAAAACGATCAGAAAACCAAGATTGAATTCGGGAGGGGCAAGCCCCTCCCCTACGGCATCGCATAGCATAGACATCGGCTTTCTTTTGAAATGTCTGCCATAAGTTGATGACACCGCTAAAGCAGGAGAGACTACTCTATGTTGACAGCGAACTATTGCCATGATAAGATGACAGGGAATGAATATCCTGCCAAGGCGTAAAAAGCGGCTTTTGTCAAATCATGCTGCGGACTACGAACCGACAGCAGGTGAAATAACACAGAGAACCCCTATATTGCGAAAGAAGGTTTGACCTTTGGAATTTAAACTTCATGCGCCCTATCAGCCGACCGGGGATCAGCCGCGGGCGATTGATGCGCTGGTGGAGGGGCTGGAAAATGGGCTGGCTGAGCAGGTGCTGCTTGGTGTTACCGGCTCCGGCAAGACCTTTACGATGGCGAATGTCATTGCGCGGATGAACCGCCCCACCCTTGTGCTCGCGCACAATAAGACGCTTGCGGCGCAGCTTTGTTCGGAATTTCGGGAGTTTTTCCCCGAAAATGCGGTAGAATACTTTATTTCCTACTATGATTACTACCAGCCCGAGGCCTATATCCCCCACACCGACACCTATATTGAGAAGGACAGCTCCATCAATGAGGAGATTGACCGCCTGCGTCACAGCGCCACCTCTGCCCTCTTTGAGCGGCGGGATGTGATCGTTGTGGCCTCGGTATCGTGCATCTACGGTCTGGGTGACCCGATCGACTATCAGAATATGGTCATCTCTCTGCGCGTGGGGCAGCAGCGCCCGATGGATGAGCTGCTGCGCAAGCTGACCGAGATCCGCTATGAGAGAAACGACATCAATTTTACAAGAAACACCTTCCGCGTCCGCGGCGACACGCTGGAGGTCTATCCCGCCTACTGGGCAGGCCGCGCCATCCGCGTGGAGTTCTTCGGGGATGAGATCGACCGCATCAGCGAGATCAATGCCGTTTCCGGCCTGCCGGAACGCCTTTTGCAGCATGTGGCGATTTATCCCGCCAGCCACTATGTCACCACGCGCGAAAAAATGGAGCGCGCCATCGGCGAGATCGGCAGAGAGCTGGACGAGCGCGTGAAGTATTTTGAGGAGCATGGAAAGCTTCTGGAGGCGCAAAGAATTTCCCAGCGCACCCGCTATGATATCGAAATGATGCAGGAAATCGGCTTCTGCTCCGGCATTGAGAATTATTCCCGCGTCATCTCCGGCAGAGCCCCCGGCACGCCGCCCATGACCCTGATCGACTATTTCCCCGATGATTTCCTGATGATGATCGACGAGAGCCATGTCACCCTCCCGCAGGTGCGCGCCATGTACAATGGCGACCGCTCCCGAAAGGAGACGCTGGTAGAATACGGCTTCCGCCTGCCCTCGGCCTTTGATAACCGCCCCCTCACCTTCCCGGAATTTGAGGGCAGAGTCGGGCAGCGCATTTATATTTCCGCCACCCCCGCCCCCTTCGAGCGCGAGAGAGCCGGACAGATCGCCGAGCAGGTCATCCGTCCCACTGGCCTGCTCGACCCCGAAATCACCGTCCGCCCCATTGACGGGCAGATCGACGACCTGATCGGCGAAATCGCCACCGTCACCGCAAAAAATGAGCGCGTGCTCGTCACCACGCTCACCAAGAAAATGGCGGAGGATTTGACGGATTATCTGGTCAAATCCGGCATTCGCGTGCGCTATATGCACTCGGATGTGGGCGCACTGGAGCGCATGGAGATCATCCGCGACCTGCGTATGGCAAAATTCGATGTTCTGGGCGGCATCAACCTCCTCCGCGAGGGTCTCGACCTTCCCGAAGTCAGTCTGGTCGCCATTCTCGATGCCGATAAGGAGGGCTTCCTGCGCAGCGAGACCTCCCTCATCCAGACGATCGGCCGCGCCGCACGAAATGCCGATGGCCGCGTCATCATGTACGCCGACAAAATCACGCAGGCCATGCGCGCCGCCATCGACGAGACCAACCGCCGCCGCGCCATTCAGGATGCCTACAACAAGGCGCACGGCATCGTCCCCAAGACCATCATCAAGGATGTCCGCGAGCTGATCGAGATTTCTCAGGACGCCGCGCAGACCGTCAAGTCCGGCGGCATCAAGATGACCAAACGCGAACGCGAGGAGGCCATCGCCAAGCTCGAAAAGCAAATGCGCAAGGCCGCCGCCATGATGGAATACGAATACGCCGCCGTCCTCAGAGACCAGATCATCGAGCTGCGCGGCAACGGATAAAATATGCGCCTGAGGCTCCCCTGTTATTGAATAGACTTCAAATGCTTTCGTAGGGGCGAACTGCGTTCGCCCGCTCCGTCTTGCAACTATATGAAATGTCGGTTGAATCGGATAGTGGGCGAACACAGTTCGCCCCTACGGTGGCTGGGCACCATTGAATCACCTTAAGTTGATGACATTGCCTTCCGGGGGAGCCTCTGGCCTTCTAATCCCTGTGGACATCAAGGAGACACTACCATGAACTACAAAATCATTGATAAGGAAACCTACTACCGAAAGGGTGTTTTTCGCCACTTCTCCGAGGACTGCAAATGCTCGACCTCTATGACGGGCAGGCTGGATGTGACGGAGCTTGCCGCCTATTCCAAGCAGACCGGCACGAAATTTTATATCAATTTTCTCTATCTGCTCGCGACGGTGCTCAATTCCCGGGAGGATTACCGCATGGGCTACCTCTGGCAGACCGATGAGCTGATCTGCTATGACGTCATCCACCCCGCCCAGTATATTTTCCATGACGATACGGAAACCTGTACGCTGGTTTATACGGAATATCACGAGGACTACGCCGTTTTCTATGAAAATGCCGCCAGAGATATGGAACGCGCCAAGCAGACAAGGGAATATGGCCTTGATGCGCAGAACCATCCCAACTGGTTTGATGCCTCCTATATCCCGTGGCTTTCCTACGATTCTCTGAATATTGAGCTCCCGGACGGCTACCTCTTTTTCGCACCGATCATCAACTGGGGCAAATACCGCGAAGAAAACGGCCGCCTCGTCATGCCGCTGACCGTCCGCCTCAACCACGCCATCGCCGACGGCTATCTGATCGCCAAGGTCTTCCGCCTGCTGGAGGAGGAAATGGAGAAGTTCGTAAAAGGCACACAGGAAATTTAATAACAGGCACAGAAAACCCCCGCAGCCGGAACAGGCTGCGGGGTCATGTTATTCCTGATTTCTGCATTCGCTGCAAAGCCCATAGAAGGTGATCCAGGCGCTGTCGATTTCGGCATTCAGAATTTTGGCGGCATCGGTGCACAGGGACGGGGCGATGGGCGCGATCGGGACATCTAGGACGGCGCGGCAGCGGCGGCAAATGAAGTGGGGGTGCGGGGTGGTGGTGGCGTCGAAGCGCTCGAAGCCGTCCACATTCGCTACCGACACGACCTGACCCTCGGCGCGGAACCGGGCCAGATTGCGGTAGACCGTGGCGCGGGAAATCTCCTGCTCTGATCTGCTCAGGCACTCAAAAACCGTATCGGCTGTGGGGTGGGTGTCGGTCTCGCGCAGACATTCCAAAATCGCATCGCGCTTGCGGCTGTGTTTCTGATTGTGTTCCATTGCTGTTATCCTTAATAAGATTGAGTATCATTATTTAGCGTATATAAGATATCATAGTTCCTCTTTTTTGTAAATCCCCTTTTTCTTCACATTTCAGCAGAAACTTGAATAGACTTCAAATGCTTCCGTAGGGGCGAACTGGGTTCGCCCGTGCTTTCTTGCAGCTTCATCGGCAGTCGGTTAAATCGGATAGCGGGCGAACGCAGTTCGCCCCTACGGGGGCTGGGCGTCACGGAATGCATCGCCGTAGGGGAGGGGCTTGCTCCTCCCCGATGGTGGGATCAGCACCGATTGGAATATGTGCAGAGAACCAAGGCCGGATTCGGGAGGGGCAAGCCCCTCCCCTACGGCATCGCATAGCATGGACATTGGCTTTCTTTTGAACTGTCTGCCATAAGTTGATGGCATTGCTCCGGAAAAAGGCGCCTTTTGGCTTGAAATCTTCGTTTTTTTTCACAAAAACCATGAGAAAAGTATATATGCTTTTCATTATAGATACGATTTTGCGAAAA
>JAZQOW010000090.1:0-49984 GCA_045628065.1 Faecousia sp. | reverse complement strand
GGCGGCAGGCCTGTTCGTGGCGGTGAGCCTCATCGAGTGCGGATTGCCTTGGGCGGTGGGAACCTATGCCGCGTCCCTGCTTCTGGGACTTTTGCTGTGTGCCGATAAGCTGCTGCCGCTCTGGTTTGGCTTCCTTTTTGGGTCATACCCTATTTTCAAGCATTTTATCGAGCGTGCGCCCGGGGCGGTGCTTCGCTGGCTCGGAAAGCTTCTGGTGTTTTTTGCCTGCGCGGGCGTGTTTTATGCGCTCTTCTCTGCCGCCTTTGTGTCGGCATTGCCCTCCCTGCCGTGGTATGTGCTTGCCCCGGCGCTGGGCATCGTATTTATACTTTATGATATTGGTTTTTCCCGCCTGATCGGGCTCTATATGCGCAGAGTCCGCAGGGCGGTTTAGAAAGGAGGCATATGCCTTGATTAAAAGCATGACCGGCTATGGCCGCGGTGTGGAAATGATCGACGGACGCGAAATCACCGTCGAGATTCGCTCGGTCAATAACCGTTATCTCGATTGCTCGGTAAAGCTGCCCCGGATTTTCAGCTTTGCTGAGGATGCCATCAAGCAGCGCGTGAAGCAGAATGTGAGCCGCGGCAAGGTGGATGTATATGTCAGCGTGAATCTGGAGGCGCTGGACAATGTGACGATCCAGCTCAACCGCCCGGTGCTCGAAGGCTATCTGGCTGCCATGCGCACCATTGCCGCCGACTATGGCGTACGGGACGATGTGAGCGTCTGTGCCCTGTCCAGAATGCCGGAGGTCTTCTCCGTGCAGAAGCAGGAGCAGGATGAGGAAGAGGTCGTGAAGGCGCTTCTTACCGTCACCGATCTTGCGCTTGCCAATTATACTGCCATGCGCGAAAAGGAAGGACAGGCGCTGGCGGAGGATCTGCGCACACGTGCACAGACCATTCTCTGCCTTGTGGAGAAGGTCGAGGAGCGCAGTCCCATTACCCTTGCCGAATACCGCGCCCGCCTGACGGGCAAGATGCAGGAGGTGCTTGCAGGCACCCAGATCGATGAGAGCCGCATTCTCACCGAGGCTGCCATTTATGCCGATAAAATCGCCGTGGACGAGGAAACCGTCCGCCTGCGCAGCCATCTGAGCCAGATGAACGCCATGCTGGATGGCGGCGGCGCCATTGGCCGCAAGCTGGATTTCCTCATGCAGGAGATGAACCGCGAGGCCAACACCATCGGCTCGAAGGGCAATGACCTTGAGCAGGCGCGCACCGTTGTCGAAATCAAGGCAGAGCTCGAAAAAATCCGCGAGCAGATGCAGAATATAGAATAGGCGGCAGCGCATGAGATTTTTGAACATTGGCTTTGGCAATCTGGTGTCCGAAAGCCGGATCCTGGCAGTTGTCAGCCCCGAATCCGCGCCCATCAAGCGCCTTTGCCAGGAGGCAAAGGATCGCGGGATGCTCATTGACGCATCCTACGGACGCAAAACCAGAGCCGTCATCATTATGGATACAGACCATACCATCCTCTCGGCCATCGCGCCGGAGTCATTGCTTGCAAGATTGGAGGAGGAAGCATGAGAGGAACCCTGTTGATTTTCTCCGGCCCTTCCGGTGTCGGAAAGGGCACGGTGGTCAAGGAGCTTGGGCGGCGGAATGAGAACATTCGCCTTTCCGTCTCCGCCACCACCCGCAAGCCCCGCCCCGAGGATATTGAGGGCGTGACCTACAGCTTCAAGACCGAGGCTGAATTTCTGCAAATGATCGAAAACGACGAATTTCTGGAGCATGCCTGCTATAATGGCAGGTATTACGGCACCCCCGCCGCCCCGGTGGACAAGCTGCTTGCCGAGGGGCATGATGTGGTGCTGGAAATTGAAGTGCAGGGTGCGCTTCAGGTCATGGCGCGAAGGCCGGATGCGGTCTCCGTCTTTGTGGCAGCCCCCAGCTTTGCAGAGCTGGAGCGGCGCCTGAGAGGCCGAGGCGATACCGCGCAGGAGGATATTCTGGAGCGTCTGGCAACTGCCCGATGGGAATATTCTCAGGCAGAGCAATATAACTACATCGTGGTCAATGACTGCGTGGAGCACTGTGCAGATGAGGTTACGGCCATCCTCACCGCCGATAAATGTAAGGCCGAATATCGAACCGAATTGCTTAAGGAGGACAAATAATCATGCTTTACCCCCCGATGTCTGAACTTTTGGAACATGTAGACAGCCGTTATCTTCTGGTCAATCTCGTGGCGCACCGCGCCCGCCAGATCGCGATCGAAGCCGAGGAATTTCAGCAGCCGCTGACCGACAAGCCCGTAACGCTTGCCATCCGTGAGGTTGCCAACGGCGAACTGACCGCAACGGTAAAGGAAAGCTATTTCGACTAAGCAAAAGGAGGCGCTCGCTTGATTGCACAGGTTGCTGTGGCGGCGGCAGTATATGCCATCGACAAGCCATACAGCTATCTTGTCCCGCCGGAAATGGCGCTGGCACCCGGTATGCGGGTGCGGATTCCCTTCGGCGGCGGCAATCGGCGCACCGAGGGCGTTGTGCTGCGCCTGTATCAGGGCGAGGAAGCGGGGCTCAAATGCATTGATGCGCCGCTGGACGAGACGCCGATGCTGTCCGAGCGGATGCTCCATCTGGCAGCCTTCCTGCGCGAGCGTTACTTCTGTACCTTTTATGAAGCTATCCGTGCCATGCTCCCTGCGGGCGCATGGTTCTCCCGGCAGCAGACCGTCCGGCTTGCTGACCCCTTCCCTGCGGATTGGGAGAGCTGCACCAGAAGAAAGCCGGAGGCGCAGAAGGTGCTCCGCGCACTTCTGGCGCTTGGCGGCACCGCGGCAGAAAATAAGCTGCGCGCCATGCTTCCCGAGGATGCGCCTGTGGCGGAGAGCCTGCGCTATTTAGCCGGAAAAAAGCTGATTGCGGCGGATGTCAAGCTCAGCCGCCGCGCAGGGGATCGGGTGGATCAGTTTGTGAAGCTGGAAACCTCCCCCTCCGAGGCCATGGGCTATGCAGATGCCCATCGGAAGACCGCTCCCATGCAGCATGCGGTGCTGGAGCTGCTTTGCGCCATGCAAAGTGCCTGCGCCAAGGATGTGCTCTATTTTACCGGCGCGTCCATGGCAACACTCAAGCGGCTGGAAAAGCTGGGCTTTGTCTCCTTTTTCACCTGCGAGGTGCTTCGCCGTCCGGCGCTTCCCGCTGTGCAGGCGGCAGAGCCGATCCGGCTCAATCCTGAACAGGAGAGCGCTTTCGCAGGACTGCGGCAGCAGATGGAAGCGGAGAGGCCGGGCGTTGCCCTCCTTTACGGCGTGACCGGGAGCGGAAAGACGGCGGTGTATATCTCTCTCATTGCCCAGTGCCTTGCAATGGGCAAGCAGGCCATCTTATTGGTGCCGGAAATTTCCCTGACCCCCCAGCTTCTCGGAAAAATGGTCGCCTATTTCGGCGATCAGGTCGCCATTCTGCACAGCAGCCTTCCTGTCGGAGAGCGCTATGACGAATGGAAGCGGGTCAGAGGCGGCAAGGCAAGGCTGGTGATCGGCACGCGCTCTGCCGTGTTTGCACCGGCAGAAAATCTGGGCTTGCTGATCGTGGATGAAGAGCACGAGCATACCTATAAATCCGAGAATGCCCCCTATTATCATGCCGTTGAGGCTGCCATCTATCGCGGCAGCATGGAAAATGCGCTGGTGCTGCTTGGTTCCGCCACGCCATCGGTCGAATCCATGTACCGCGCCAAAACGGGCGCCTATACCCTCTATACCCTTGCCCATCGCTATAACGGTGCATCACTGCCCAGTGTGATCGTCACCGACATGAAAAAAGAAATTACCGCCGGTAACGGCACCGCCATCAGCCGCGATCTGTTTGACAGAATGCGGCAGGCACACCGCGACGGCAAGAAAACCATCCTGTTTTTAAACCGCAGGGGCAGCAGCCGCATGGCGATGTGCCCGACCTGCGGCTATATTCCCCAGTGTCCCCGATGCAGCGTCCACCTGACCTACCATGCCGACAACCGCCGCCGGATGTGCCACTACTGCGGCTACTCCGAGGCCGCTTCTGACCGCTGCCCGGATTGCGGCGGCAGGCTCAAATATGTCGGCGCAGGCACCCAGCGCATCGAGGAGACCATTGCCGAAAAAGCGCCGGAGCTCAAGGCACTCCGCATGGATGCCGACAGCGTATCTGCGGCAAATCCGCATGAAAAAATTCTGACTTCCTTTGAAAAAGAGGATTATTCCGTCCTGATCGGTACCCAGATGGTCACCAAGGGACTGAATTTTGAGGATGTCACACTGGTGGGCGTTCTCGATGCAGACAGCGCCCTGTATATCGACTACTTCCGCGCCTCCGAGATGGCCTTTGCCATGATGACGCAGGTCATCGGCCGCGCCGGACGCTTCTCTGCCCCCGGGACGGCGGTCATCCAGACCATGACCCCGGAAAATACCGTGATTCAGCAGGCAGCCCGGCAGGATTATGACGGCTTCTACGAAAAGGAGATCGAGCTTCGCCGCCTGCGCCATTGTCCGCCCTTCTTCGACCTGATCACCCTGACGATTTCCGGGCAGGAGGAGGAGAAGGTTCGCGCCAGCGCTGCCGATCTTCGCTATGCCTTTGAAGGAGCGCTGAAAATAGAGCCCTATTGCCGGGAGGAGGTTTTTCTCCTCGGCCCCGCGCCCGCGCCGGTGACAAGGGTGAATAATACCTATCGCTACCGCCTGACGCTGTGCGCAAAGGCAAACCGCACCCTGCGCTCGCTGGTGGCCTATTATCTCAGACAGTTTGCAAAGGATAAGCGCAACAAGGGCGTTTATGCTGTTGCTGATATAAATGCCTATCATTAGCAGGAGGAATACCATGGCACTACGCACGATTATGACACAGGAACAGGCAACCCTTCACAAGAAGGCGCGCCCCGTAACACAGTTTGATGAGAAGCTGGCAATGCTTCTTGACGATATGGCAGAAACGCTCGAAAAGGCCAACGGTGCAGGACTTGCTGCCCCGCAGGTGGGCATTCTTCGCCGCGTCTTCATTGTAGACCTTGAGGATGTGGGTCTGCTCGAAATGATCAACCCCGAGATTCTGGAGACCTCCGGCGAGCAGGACGATATCGAGGGCTGCCTCAGCCTGCCCGGCAAATGGGGCATGGTCAAGCGCCCCAATCACGTCAAGGCAAAGGCACAGGATCGCAACGGTGCATGGTTCGAGGTGGAGGGCGACGGCCTGACGGCAAGATGTATCCTCCACGAATATGACCATCTCGAAGGCATCCTCTATTCCGAAAAGGTGCACCACTGGCTCACCGAGGAGGAAATGGAAGGCCTCGGCGGAGAGGATGAGGACGAATGAGAATCGTTTTTATGGGAACGCCCGATATTTCCGCGACCTGCCTGAAGGCGCTTGCTGCATCCGGCGCGGAGATTGTGGGCGTCTATACCAAGCCCGACATGCCGAAAAACCGCGGCATGAAGCTTGCCATGTCCGAGACCAAGGAGGTCGCGCTGGCGTATGGTCTTCCCGTCTTCCAGCCTGTTACCTTTAAGGATGACGCGGTATACGAGGAGCTGAAGGCGCTTCAGCCGGATGTGATCGCTGTCGTGGCCTACGGGAAAATTCTCCCGCAGCGCGTGCTGGATATTCCAAAGCTCGGCTGCATCAACATCCACGCCAGCATCCTGCCCGCACTTCGCGGCGCAGGCCCTGTGCAGTGGTCGATCCTGCGCGGCTTTGAGAAGACCGGCGTGACCGGCATGTATATGGATGCGGGCATGGACACCGGCGATATCATCCAGATCCGCGAAACGCCGATCGACCCGGAGGAAAATGCCCAGCAGCTGCTCGATCGCCTTGCCGAGATGGGCGGCGAGCTGCTGGTCGATCTGATGAAGCGGCTCGAGCGCGGGCAGACCCTGCCCCGCACGCCGCAGGATAGCAGTAAGGCCACCATGGCGCCCATGCTGACCAAGGAAATCTGCCCCATCGACTGGCAGAAGGATGCCCTCACCATTTATAACCAGATTCGCGGCCTTGACCCGTGGCCTGTCGCCACAGCGATGCTCGATGGCAAGCGATTTAAGATTTACCGCGCTGTAATCACCGGTGAGACCGCTTCCGCGCTTCCCGGCACCGTTTTGGGTCTGAGAAAGACCGGGCTAGCCATTGCCTGCGCCGATGGCGCTGTGCTGGAGATCACCCGGCTGCAAGCGGAGGGCGGCAAGCGCATGGCAGCCGTTGACTATTTCCGGGGTCACCCGGTGCCGGAGCGTGCCCAATGAGCGCCCGACAGACTGCCCTCTCTGCGCTGATCGCCTGCCGCAGGCGCAATGCCTGGTCAGACGGCGTTTTGAAGGAATATATTGCCCGCGACGGCCTCGACCGCAGAGATGCCGCGCTGGCCAGCCGCCTTTGCTATGGCGTGCTGCAAAATCAGCAGCTGCTGGATTTCTATATTGCCTCCTTTTTGAAGTGCAAGCTAAAGGATTTGCAGCCGGTGGTTCTGGATATTCTGCGTCTGGGCGCATATCAGATCACCATGAACGACAAGATTCCTGTCTCCGCCAGCGTGAATGAAGCGGTGGAGCAGGGGAAAAAATATGCCAACCGGCAGGCCGCGGGTCTTATCAACGGCGTGCTTCGTGCGATGACGCGGGCAGAAAAGCTGCCCGAGCCGCCCGATCTTGCCACCCGCTACAGCCATCCTGCCGCACTGGTGGAGCTTTTGCGGGAGAATGTGGGAGACGAGTTACTTCCCGAACTCCTGAAAAGCCATAATTCGGCACCGCTCACCACGGTGCAGGTCAATACGGCAAGGCTCACCGCGAAAGAGGCGGCGCAGATTCTGGAGAAGCAGGGTGTCGGCGTAGAAAAGCACCCCTGGCTTCCCGACTGCTTCTTCCTCAGCGGCACGGGCTCCATCGAGGCGCTTGCGGCGTTCCGGGACGGCCTTGTGTATGTGCAGGACCCCGCCGCCCGGCTGGCGGCCATCTGTGCAGGTGTCGAGCCGGGTATGCAGGTGCTCGACTGCTGTGCTGCCCCCGGCGGCAAAAGCTTTGCCGCTGCCATTGAGATGAAAAATCAGGGCAGCATCCTTTCCTGCGATATTCACCCCCACAAGCTCACGCTCATTGAAAAGGGCGCGGAGCGTCTGGGGCTTACCATAATAAAAACCGGCTTGCAGGATGCCTCCGCCTTCGTCCCGGAATGGGAAAATGCGATGGATGCGGTCATTGCCGATGTGCCGTGCTCCGGCCTTGGGGTCATTCGCAAGAAGCCGGACATCCGATATAAGGATTTAAGCCGGATCGGTCAGCTGCCCGAGGTGCAGCGCGCTATTCTGGAGCAGCAGGCACGCTATGTCCGCCCCGGCGGTGTGCTCCTCTACAGCACCTGCACGATCATCCGTGCAGAGAATGAAGCGGTGGTGGAGGATTTCCTGTGCCGCCATCCCGAATTCCGGGCGGAAATGCTGCCCTTGCCCGAGGCCTGCGGCCTTTCCGGGACAATGGCGACCTTCCTGCCCTGCATCCACGGTACGGACGGATTCTTTATTGCAAGAATGAGGAAAAATCAATGAAACAGGACATCAAGTCCATGACCCTTGAGGAGCTTCGCGCTGCCCTTCACGAGCTGGGGGAACCCTCCTTCCGCGCAGGGCAGGTGTATACCTGGCTCCACCGGGGCGTGCGGAGCTTTGAGGAGATGACCAATCTCTCGAAAGTACTTCGCGCCCGCCTTTCCGAAGCCTTTACCATTACATCCCCGCAGGTGGCCAGAAAACAGGTCTCTGCCAAGGATGGAACGATCAAATATCTCTGGCGGCTGTCCGACGGCAATTGCGTGGAGTCTGTGCTCATGCAGTACCGCCATGGCAACAGCATCTGCATTTCCTCCGAGGTGGGCTGCGCCATGGGCTGCGCCTTCTGCGCCTCCACCAGAGGCGGACTTGTGCGGCGTCTGGCGCCGTCGGAAATGCTCGATCAGGTGCTGTTCTCCCAGCTCGATTCCGGGCTGACCATCTCCAATATTGTCCTCATGGGCATTGGCGAGCCGCTTGATAATTATGACAATGTCCGGCGCTTTCTGACTCTGGTCAACAGCCCGGAGGGCATGAACATCGGCATGCGCCACATCAGCCTGTCTACCTGCGGCAGGGTGGAGGGCATTGACCGTCTGGCAGAGGAGAATTTGCAGCTCACCCTGTCGGTCTCCCTGCACAGCGCCGATGATGAAGTGCGCAGCGGCCTCATGCCCATCAACCGCCGCTACGATGTGGCGCAGCTTTTAGATGCCTGCCGCCGCTACTTTGAAAAAACCGGCCGCCGCATCTCCTTTGAGTATGCCATGATCGACGGGGTCAACGATACCCCGCAGGCTGCGGCGCTGCTCATCCGCCGGCTCAGGGGACTGCCGGCGCATGTGAATCTGATTCCCCTCAACCATATTGAGGAAAGCCCCCTCAAGCCCAGCACCCGGCAGGCGGTCGCCGCCTTCCAGCAGGCGCTGGAGGCTGCCGGGATCACCGCGACCGTACGCAGGACGCTGGGAAGCGATATTGATGCTTCCTGCGGACAGCTGCGAAAAAAATACGAAAAATCCATCGGATAACCGGGAAAGGAGGCCGCCATGGATGCATGGGGCCTGACGGACAAAGGAATGGTCCGTCACCAGAATCAAGACTACTATGACATCATACGCTTTGGGCAGAGCTGTCTTCTGGCCATCGTTTGTGACGGCATGGGAGGCGCGAAGTCCGGCAATGTGGCAAGCCGCCTTGCCGCAGAGGTGTTCTGCGGAGAGGTGCGCCGAAATATCCGTGCCGATTTGCGGGTCGAGGATGTGAAGCGGATCATGACCGATGCCATCCAGCTTGCCAATCAGGCGGTCTATGAGAACGCGCAGCTCAGCGAGGATTATGCCGGTATGGGCACGACTCTGGTTGCCGCCTTCGTGTGCGGCAAGACGCTGATCGTCGCCAATGTGGGCGACAGCCGCGCCTACCTTGTGGAGGGCGGCGATATCCGGCAGGTGACGGTGGATCACTCGGTGGTGCAGATGATGCTCCGCCGCGGAGAGATTTCCCGGGAAGAGGCGCGGAACCATCCGGTAAAGAACCTCATCACCCGCGCAGTCGGCACGGAGACCAGAGTGGTCTGCGACATTTTCACCCTTCCTGTCGAGCGCGGAAACTATGTGCTGCTCTGCTCCGACGGCCTTTCCAATCAGGTCACGGATCAGGAGCTGCTGTTTGAGATTGTTCACAGCATCGATAAGCCGGGCGTATGTCAGCGCCTGCTCGCCCTTGCAAATCATCGGGGCGCGCCGGATAATGCAACCGCTGTATTGATTGCGATCTGAAGTAGAATTTCTATCTTAGGTATTTCACCGGCCGAAATCGGTGGAGCCGCTCGGCGGCAAAGGAGTAATGTATGGATAAATACATAGGAAAAATGTTAGATGATCGTTATGAAATTCTGGAAGTGATCGGCACCGGCGGTATGGCAGTGGTATATAAGGCCAGATGCCATCGGCTGAACCGTCTGGTTGCGGTAAAGATATTAAAGGACGAATACTTCCGGGATGAGGAATTCCGCCGCCGTTTCCGTGCGGAATCTCAGGCCGTTGCCATGCTGTCTCATCCCAATATTGTGGCGGTGTATGATGTCTCCCAGTCGGGAGAGACCGACTACATCGTCATGGAGCTGATCGACGGCATCACCATGAAGCAGTATATGGAGAAGAAGGGCGTGCTCAACTGGCGCGAGACCCTGCATTTCTCCATGCAGATCGCCAAGGCGCTGGAGCATGCCCACAGCCGGGGCATCGTCCATCGGGATATCAAGCCGCAGAATATCATGATCCTCAAGAACGGCAGCGTGAAGGTGGCTGACTTCGGCATTGCCCGCGTCAGCTCTGCGCAGAGCACCCTGACAAGGGAGGCTTTGGGCTCGGTGCATTATATCTCTCCCGAGCAGGCCAAGGGCAGCCGGGTGGATAACCGCTCCGACCTCTATTCTCTGGGCGTTGTGATGTATGAAATGCTGACAGGCCGTCCGCCCTATGACGGGGAATCCCCTGTGGCGGTCGCCATCAAGCATATCAATGCCGGTGCCCCCATGCCCAGTCAGCTCAATCCTGAAATTCCCGGCGGACTTGAGCAGATCACCATGCACGCCATGTGCGCCAATCTGGATGAGCGCTATTCCTCTGCCACGGAGATGCTCTATGACATGGAGGAATTCCGCAAGAATCCCGGCATTCTGTTCCGCTTCCGCGCCGGTGCTGCACCGGTACATACCCGCACCCCCCGCATTCAGGAGAAGACCCCCGCTGAGCGCAGAGCCGAAGAGCGTGCCCGCCGCAGAAAGCTGGAGGAGGAGCGCAAAAAGGCAAAGCGCAAGCGGATGCTCAATACAGCCATCGTTTCGGCGGCCATCCTTCTTTTGATCATCGGCATTATTCTGGTGGGCAACTCCTGCTCCGGCAAGAAGGTCGAGCTGGTTCCGGTTCCGGATTTCCGGAATCTGGTGTTTGCTGACCTGTCCGGTGATGATTATCCCGACTTCAAGCTGGTCGAGGACAGCAGAGAATACTCCGATGAATTTGAAGCGGGCCATATCATCAGCCAGAGCCCGGAGCCTGATACACAGGTTGAGAAGGGCACCAGAATTCTTCTGGTCGTCAGTCTGGGCGAGCAGAGCAGCGATATGCCCGACGTTCTGGAAATGAAATCGAGCGAGGCCGAGAAGCTCCTCAAGGGGCTGGATATGGATCTGACCATCCGTATTGAATCGGTGTATGATGATGTCATTGAGGAAAACCGCGTGGTCAAGACCGACCCCGTGAATGGCACACCCCTTGCCGTCGGGCAGACCGTCACATTGTATGTCAGCCGCGGCACAGAGGCTGCAATGGCAACCGTGCCCCAAGTGAAGGGCGAAAGCCTGAGCAAGGCCATTTCCATGCTGACCAAGGCAAAGCTGGATTATGAGAAGAACTATGTCGAGAGCGACGAGGAAAAGGATACCGTCGTTGCCCAGAGCATAAAGGCAGGAGATAAGGTCGTAGAGGGCAGCATCATCACGCTCGATATCTCCAAGGGTCCGAAGAAGGACGAAGAAGAGAAGGAACCCGAAAAACCGGAAGAGAAAGAACCGGAGCAGCCGCCGAAGGATCCTGAGCCTCCCAAACCCGATCATGAAGAGAGCAACAATAATGGCACCGGCGCCGGGGAGCAGATGGTTACCAAAATCTATACCGTTACCGTGGCCGATCATACCGAGCCGGTGAAGGTCGATGTGGTCTGCGCGGAGAACAATGCGCGCTGCGGCGAAAGCCAGTATCTTGACCCGGGCACCAATTCCATCAATATTGCGCTCACCGGCAGCGGCACCGTGTCCTATAACGTGTATGTGGGGGATATCCTCTATAACGCCTTTACCGTTGATTTCAACTAAGGGATACTCCATGACCAAAACAGGAAGAATTATGAAAGCGCTCAGCGGCTTCTACTATGTGGATGGCGTTGCGTGCAGAGCGAGAGGAATTTTCCGCAAGGAGGGACAAAGCCCGCTGGTGGGCGATATGGTGGAATATGCCATGTCCGGCAGCAGCGGTGTGGTGGAGCGGATTTTGCCAAGGCGCAACAGCTTTGTGCGTCCGGCGGTGAGCAATGTAGACCTTCTGGTGCTGCTTGCTGCCAACTGCAACCCCGTGACTGACCCCTTTTTGCTTGACCGTGTGCTTGCCATTGCCCTGGCGCAGGGTGTGGAGTGTCTGGTCTGCATCAACAAGTGCGATATCGACCCCGGCGATGCGCTTTACAGAATCTACAGCCATGCCGGTGTGGATGTGATCCGCACCAGCGCCATGACAGGCGAGGGCGTAGACACGCTCCGCGCCCGGATGCAGGGCAAAACGGCTGTGTTTACCGGCAATTCCGGCGTGGGAAAGAGCAGCCTGCTCAACTGCATTGACCCCGCACTTGCCATTCCCACAGGGGAGGTATCCGATAAGCTCGGACGCGGGCGGCATACGACCCGCCATGTGGAGCTCTACCCCTGGGAGGGTGGACTGGTCGGCGATACGCCCGGCTTCTCCTCCTTTGATACCGACCAGATGGAGCGGATCTTGAAGGAAGACCTGCAATACGGCTTTTCTGATTTTGCTCCTTATCTCGGCAAATGCCAGTTCCACGACTGCGCCCATTTGCAGGAGCCCGGCTGCGCTGTGACCCGGGCGCTGGCGGAGGGGGAAATCGAGCCGACCCGCTACCGCAGTTATGTGCGCCTGTATGAAAAGGCAAAGGAATACAAACTGTGGGAATTAAAGAAGCCATAAGAACATAAACCGCGCCCCCTGCATAAGCTGATGCAGGGGGCGTTGTGTATGTGCAGAAGGAATCAGCTTTTGGGCTGCGCGCTGGCGGCCATCGGTGTCGGGGCGCTGCTGTCGCAGTTGATCGGCGGCGGGGTCGTGTGTGTGCTGATCGCGCTGGTGCTGATCGGCGCGGGAATGATGATGGCGGGAAAGAAGTAGCATATTTCAGCCGGGCGGCGCATATAGATACGGTAGAATCTGCAAGGAGTGATACAATGGAGCTAACATTTGAGCAGGTGCAGCTGCCGTATCTGCAATGTGTCTTATTTGAGACGATCGTGCAGGAGGAGAGCGGAGAGACCATTGTGCCGGATCGAATGCCGGATATGGACAGGATCGTGGATGCCTTTGCCGGGGTTGTCCTCCGGGGCAAGGACTGCCAGGGCGGGTCGGTCAGCCTCACAGGGGACATTCAGGCGGGGGTGCTGTACATGGCAGCGCAGGAGGACAAGCCGCAGGAGCTGAGCCTCTACCTGCCTTTTACCATCCGCCGCAGGGTGGAAGGAGAGCTTGACAGCTGCGCGGTGCAGTGCAGGGTGCGCAGTGTGGAGGCACGGATGCTCAATTCCCGCAAGCTGAGCATCCGGGTGGGTCTGTGCGTGGTCGTGCAGGCGTGGCACAGTGCGGTGCAGACCTGCTATCGCCCGCAGGGACAGCCCGGGCGGGTGCAGCTGCGCTATATGGACTATCCCATGCGCCTGCCGGTGGAGCAGACGGAGCGGAGCCTGCTTTTGCAGGAGGAGCTGCCGCTGCCCGCAAGCTGTCCGCCTGCGGCGCGGGTGATCTTTGCCGATGCCCGCATCCGCATCACAGAGGATCGTCTGGCGGGGAATCAGGCGGTGTGCAAGGGAAATCTGGAGCTTCGGATATTCTATGAGACGCAGGAGGAAGCCTTGGCGGTCTGCGACCTGTCGCTGCCCTTCTCTCAGCTGCTCCCTCTGGAGCAGGAATATGAGGAGCAGGGGCTGCTGTTCTATCCCCAGCTCACTTCGCTGGAAACATCAGCGGACGGCGACCGTATTGCGGTGGAGGCCGGAATTCTGATGCAGTGCTGTGTGCAGAAAATCTGCACCGTGCCGCTGGTGGCGGATGCCTATGCCACGAGAGGGTCGCTGCAAATGGAGACCTGCGTCTATGAGCTGCCCCAGCTGCTCGATCAGCGGCTTTTGCGGCAGGAGCTGCGGCAGGAGCTGCCGGTGCAGGGTGTGGAGATTCTCCACGCGCAGGCGCTGCCCGATGCACCCCGCGTCCATTGGCAGGATGGGGTCAGTCAGGTGAGCGTCCCGGTGCAGCTTTCTGCCATGTACCGCGATGGAAACGGGGAACTGCAATTGGCGCAGGGAAGATGCGAGCTTGCGATGGATGTTCCCTCCGGGGAGGCGGCCTGCCGCATCATGGCATGGACGGACGGTTCCCTTTTTGCCGCGCCCGGGGCAGGCAGCCTTGAATTCCGCCTGCCGATGGCAGTGCAGTGCACCTGGTATGCCTCCACGGCGCTGAGCTCGGTGTGCAAGGCGCTACTGGAGGAGGGCGGAGACCTGACGGAGCGCCCCGCAGTTATCATCCGCACGCTGGAGGAAGAGCAATCCATGTGGTCCCTTGCCAAGGAGCTGCGCACCACCGTCAGCGCTATTCAAATCGCCAATGACCTGGATGGTGATACCGCGCCCGCAGGTACCATGCTGCTCATTCCGATTGTGGCATAAAGCTCAGGCTCGCATTACCGGGATTTCCCGGCAATGCGAGCCTTGTTTTATTTGGGGTTAACAGCGAGCCCGGAGAGGGCGGGCGGCTTACTGTTCAGAGGGAACGCGGTACAGGAAGGTCACGACTTCGCCGCGGGTGCAGACCTTGTCGGGAGCGAAGATGCCTTCGGAGGTACCGGTGGTGATGCCGTTTTCGGAAGCCCATGCGGCAGCATCCGCATAGAAAGCACCGGCGTTAACATCGGAGAAGCTTGCGGGAGCGGAAGGAGCGGGCTTGCCGGCAGCTCTCCACAGGAAGGTCACGATCTGGCTGCGGGTGCAGGGCTCGTTCGGATAGAACTTGTTCTTGCCCATGCCGTTGGTGATGCCGTTTTCGACAGCCCATGCGACAGCGTCAGCATAGTATTCGGAACCCTTGACATCGGAGAAGGAAGCTGCGGAGGCAGGAGCGGGGCAGCCGGCGGCTCTCCACAGGAAGGTGACGACCTGTGCACGGGTGCAGGCTGCATCGGGCCAGAACTCGGTGGCAGTGGCGCCGGTGGTAATGCCGTTCTTTGCAGCCCAGGTAATGGGCATAGCGTAGAAGCGATCCATATCGACATCAGTAAAGTTGATGACGAGGTAGTTGATCATATCCAGAGCGACCTTATGTGCTTTCTCGGACATTTCAGCATAGTAGGCGGTGATATAAGAGCGGGCAGCAACGCCGGTGGGGTTGGAGAGCAGGGCGAGCTTGTCGTTCAGAGCGTCGAAGCCGTCATAGATTTCCTGCTGGAGGGCAGCAAAATGATCGAGAACGAACTGCTGCTCAGCCTTGCTGACGGGATCGCCATCGTTGCCGGAGTAGAGGATGTAGTTGGACAGAGCATCGAAGGTCCAGTAGAAGTTGGTGTTCCAGTTTTCGGGCAGGACAGTCCATCTGTTGTTGCGGGTAGAGGTGCGGTAGAAAATACGGCCTTCGGGAATGACGGTAGCGTTCTTGGTAGCTTCGCCGACAGGAGCGCCATAGCCTTCATACAGGCCGTTGAGCAGCATGGGGTAGGAGGGAATGAAGACATTCCATGCGCCGTGGCTCATGGAGGTCCATTCTACGGTAGCCAGCTCCTGAGGACGGTCGGGATAGAGCTGGAAGAAAGCGGTATCGGTGTTGCCGGTGTTGGCGATGTCGCTGAGCTTGTAGTAGTTGGCGATATCATCGGGGGTGAACTGGCGGTCGGGCTTGATGTTGGTGTACAGGGAGACCATTTCGCCGTCCTTGACGTTGGAGATGGTGAAGATGCTGTTGTCGTTGGTGAGGTCCTTGGAGACGTAGCTGTTTTCTGCGTTGACAAAGTTCAGGCCGTTCACCAGACGGGCGTTGGCGGAGTTGGAAGCATAGGAAGAGCGGAAGTTGATCTGGTTTTCCTCTTCGTTGCCGACGAAGGTACCGGCAGTCTTGGCAACTTCGATCAGGCGGCTGGAGGCGATGACGTTCTCGGTGTCGTCCAGGTCAATCAGGCCGATGACGGGCAGGTTGGGTTCGAGGAACATCAGGTCATTGTTGAGCTTGAGGGCGATGTACTGGGTGCCGGTGCAGTTCTCGATGTACCATACTTCGTTCTGGTCAGCGATGAACAGGCCGGAGCCGCCGTAGCAGCCGTATTCGTCATAGATCTTGAGCAGCAGCTCGACGCCTTCGCGGGCAGTTGCTGCTTCGCTGAGGACGACGGTAGGCAGGTCGGTCTCTTCGATACCAACCTTGCCGTCCTTCTTGGTGCGGCAGTAGGGGTCAACGTTGCGGATCGTGGAGGTGGCGCTGAGGGTCTCGGTAGCGCTGACGGTCACGCCCTTTTCGTTGGTGCCGGATTCGGTGTAGGAGGGATGGCCGGGCTCGCCGCATTCGGGGCAGGTACCGTTGAAGAGAATATCAGCGGTAAAGCCGGTGAAGCGGTAGCTGTCGTGGGACCAGGTCCACTCAAATCCGCCGTACTCGGGGCAGCCGACATAGGTGGTGCCGGCCTTGTATTCGCCGGAGGGGCTGATGTACATCAGCTTGCTGGCGCTGTTGGTATAGTCTTCGCTGCGGGCGACGATGGGAGCGCCATCCTCGGTCAGGTTGCCGCCGACATAGATGGTCGTGCAGGCATAGGTGCTGATGGCCAGCAGTGCAAAGAGCGCGATGACCAGAACAACACAAACCAGAGCTTTTTTCGTGGTTCTCGACTTCATTTTGGTTTTTCCTTTCAATAATATAGTAATTCCATTTGCCTGAGCAAATGACGAAAGTATTATAACATGAAGAAAAGTGTTTGACAATACTTTTCATCACTGCTTCGGCAATATAATAGCGCGATAGCTAAGCACTGTCTCATTGTAAAAAAAGGATGGCCTCTGGCTGAGGTCATCCTGCGGGACTTATTCCATAAGGCGGCTCATGCGGTAGAGCATGCAGGCGCAATCGCGGCGGGTCATCGGTGCGCTGGCATTGGCGGGGAGGGTGATTCCGGCCTGCCGGAGCGCATCCATGGAGCTGGCTGCCCAGGCAGGGACGGCATTGTCATCTGCGAATACCGTCCGGGTATCATCGGCATCGAGCTTCAGGATGTTCTGCGCAATGACTGCGGCCTGCGCCCCTGTGATGGGATTCTGGGGGCAGAAGCACAGCCCTTCAGCACGGCGCATGCCGCGGATCACGCCCTGACGAAGGGCGCTGCAAAGGTAGCCCTGCATCCATTCCGGTGCCTGCTCGCTGTCTGCAAAGGTGCATTTGGTTCCGTCCTCGGGCTTCATGCCGGATAGCGCCATGGCCATCACCAGATATTCTCCCCGGCTGACGGTTTCCTCGGGGTGAAAGCACAGCTGTCCGGTGACCTGACTGCCCTCCATCAGACCTGTGCTGCGCATCCAGAGCGCTTCAAATTCGTTGGGGTCGCCTGTCATGTCGGCATAGGCGGCGGCATCCATGGGCTTGAGGATCTCAACGGAAATGGTTGCCTCCTCCGAAACGCTGCCGGAGGGGTCGGTGACGGTATAGGTGAAGCTGTCCTTGCCTACCTTGTTTTCCTTCGGGGTATAGACAAAGGTGCCGTCATTTTCGATTTGAATGCTGCCACGCTTGGGGGTTTCTACGATCGTATAGGTGAGGCTGTCGCCATCGGGGTCAGAGGCATCGAAGATGCCGGATTTCGGGAGATTTTTGTAGGTCTCCAGACAGCCGTCCTTTGCGATGGGCGCCTGATTTTTTCCGGAGCGCAGCTCGATGGTCATAACGGTCTCGTCGCTGAGCTTGTCATCGTAGATGGTGTAATAGCTCAGGCAGGTCACGGCATCGGTTGCACTTGCCGGATGGAATACGACAGAGGAGAGTGCATCGGTGGGCAGGATATCCCCGGTTTGCAGGGTGCGCTCCCCGACTCGCAGCGTGCCGATGTCCTCCTCCGGCACCTCGCACAGATATACACCGCTGCCGGGAACGGATGAGGTCATAAAGTCCTCTGTGGTGAAGCAGTAGTCCGCACCGCCCACGCTCTCGACAGCTGCACTTGCCGGGACCAGCAGAACGCCCAGCAGGCACAGAAGCGTCAGAGAACGAACTGCGGCGCGTTTGAAAGCCTTTTGCATCATTTTGGTTACCTCCTTGAAGTGATCGCTGCTAGTCTTTGCCCTTTGCCGGAAAATATGCACGGATTTTCCAGAGAAAAAAATATTTCCCAAAAAGCGAAAAAACGAACTTTTTGGAGGCCGTTTTTCTACTTGTAATTTATGGTGAATTGATATATAATACCATGACGAATGAATATTTTTACCGCTGGAGGCATTGCAATGGCAAGCATAAAGCTAAGTAAAATTGAGTCCTATCTTGTCCCGGGAAAGCGGGTTCATCTGATTGGAATCGGCGGCGTATCCATGCGCCCGTTGGGTCTGGTGCTCTCCGGCATGGGGCTGGAAATCACCGGTTCGGACATGAATTCCTCTGTTTCGACCGATGAGCTGATCGCCCGGGGCATTAAAGTCTATATCGGGCATGCAGCGGAGAATGTGAAGGATGCGGACTGCATCATCCGCACGGCTGCTGTCCACAACGATAATCCCGAAATTGCTGCCGCCCGCGCCAGAGGCATCCCTGTCTTTGAGCGCGCACAGGCCTGGGGCGTGATCATGCGCGCCTATCCCAATGCCATCTGCGTAGCAGGTACGCACGGAAAAACCACGACCACCTCGATGATTACCCATATTTTCATGCAGGCACAGCGCGATCCCACCGTTATGATCGGCGGTTATCTGCCGCTCCTGCACGCAGGTCACCGGGTTGGCCACGGCGATTCCATTATTATGGAGAGCTGTGAATATTGCAACTCCTTCCTGAATTTCTTCCCCACGCTGGCGGTCATTATGAATGTCGAGGCCGACCATCTGGATTTCTTCAAGGATCTGGAGGATGTGGAGCATTCCTTCCGCGCCTTTGCCGAGCTGGTTCCCTCCACCGGCAAGGTGCTTGCCAATGGGGATGACCCCGGCACGAGAGAGTCTCTGGCAGGCATGGACTATACCACCTTCGGCATCGCCAGAGCCAACACCTATCATGGCGAGAACTACTCTGATGACTGGCGTGAATTTGACCTGATCGCAAACGATACCATGGTCTGTCACATCACCCTGAGTGTCTTCGGCCGCCATAATGTGCTCAATGCCATCGGCGCATGCGCCGCGGCACTGGAAATGGGCATTGCCCCTGAGGATATTGCGGTTGGTCTGGAGAGCTTCCACGGCGCAGGCCGCAGGATGGAGCACAAGGGCAGCTGCAATGGCGCGGAAATCTATGATGACTATGCCCACCATCCGGGTGAGCTCCGCGCCCTGATCGATGCTGTGGAGAATCTGGACTACAAGCGCACCATTATCGCGTTCCAGCCCCACACCTACAGCAGAACCAAGGCCCTGTTCCCTGATTTTGTCAAGGAGCTTCGCCGTGTGGATCTTGCAGTGCTGGCGGAAATCTATGCCGCCCGCGAGAGCAACACCGTCGGCATTTCCTCTGAGGATCTCTCCCGGGAGATTCGCGGCTCTGTCTTCTTTGAGACGCTGCCGGAGGTTGCGGATTATCTCCGCTCTATCGCCCAGCCCGGCGATCTGATCATCACCGTCGGCGCGGGAGATATCTACAAGGTCGGCGAAATGCTTATTGAAAACGCTTAAATTGAAAGGCTGCACCAGAAAAACTGATGCAGCTTTTTTAGTAAGGCAAGAGAAAAATGTCAAAAATTCCTGAACATTCCATTTGTTGCCGGGAAAGCGAGCAACACAATATCGCAATGGAGGAGGAAGCTCATCATTGAAAACAAAAGTGTTTTACAAAATTGCGGGAATCGTTCTTTCAATCGTGCTGGCGCTCAATTGCATTGCCGTGATTTACACCTTTGCCGTGGACCGTCAGGAGAAGCGGATGAAGGCTGAAGCGGAAGAGCCGACAGCGGCACCTGAGGCGGCAGACGAAGAGGATCCGCAGCTTCAGGAAAGACTGCTCGAAAGCAGATTTCATACCACACCCATAGCCGATCCCGATGACGCACTTTGTCTGGATGGCTCGAAGCTCTTGGAGCACAACGCGGCAGCCTCCGTGCAGAAGCTTACCGAGGCCGATGCGATGGACAGCCTGCATGCCGCTGTGGGAACGATCGGAGACACCGTGGTGCTTAAAAACAGCGCACTCTTTAAAGAACTGGACAAGGGCGCACATTACTATGTGTTCTCCGGCTACAGCAACACCTATAGCGAAGCCTATACCAATATCGTGCTTCCTTCGGACTTTTATAACAAGGATGGGGCGCGTAACGGATACATTTCTCTCGGCATTAAGGGCAAGGAGCATGGCGTTGATGCGGGTCTGGGCAATACCGGAAGCGGCTGGTTCCCATATGCCTATGATGCCGGGCATACCTTCACGACCTTCACGGAGTATACCGCGCCCGGCGATGCGACAAATGCCATGGTATCCGTAAAGCCGGTCGATACATCAACCATTCATATGTATGTGCAGTTCTTAGATGCTTCAGGCAACCCTGTGGGACGCACGTTTGACCGGGATATTCCGATTGCAAGCGGGAATTTTGTAAAGTACAATAATAAGATCATGTGTTCCTTTTACCGTTTTGCCTCATTGGTCCCGGTCGCAGAGGACGATCAGTATGACGGAACCTATATGACGGGTGCGAAGTTCACAGAATGCCAGCTATATAATGGCAGCAATTATGAGAGCTGGGGCATTTACACCGACCGTGTGCAAAACGCATGGATCATCTCATCGGGCAAGATCACTGTGGACTGCACGACTTATAATGACACGTTCGACATCCGGCATTCATAAGCTTCAAAAAGCTGCGTCAGAAGCAAAACTGACGCAGCTTTTTTATGATCGTTTCAGGGGGCGCTTGTTGCCCTGCTCATCAACAATGTAGGTGTTGTCGAGCTGTTCCACCAGATTCCTGCGGAAGGCGGCGATATATTCCTTGCGCAGCTTATCCCGCTCGGCGATTTCCTCGGGGGTCAGACCCTCGGTTTTTGCTTTTCTGGCAAGCTCGTTGATGCGTGCAATCGTCTGTTCAATCATGTTGATCCCTCATTTCAAGGCTATTGTAACTGAAACCCGGGAAAAAGTCAACGGTTCTTCATCGCATCCAGCCAGCGGAAACGCCCAAAGGCTCCCCCCGGAAAATGTCATCAACTTAAGGTCATTCGGTGGCGGTCAGCCCCGTAGGGGCGAGCATTGCTCGCCCGTGCCGTCTTGCATCCATATGAAAGGTCGGTTGTTTCGGCTTGGCGGGCGAGCAATGCTCGCCCCTACGGGGTGCAGCTTAATGAAAGGTCGGTTGAATCGGCAGGCGGGCGAACACAGTTCGCCCCTACGGGAGGTGCCTACCAACTGACAGCATTAAGCTGATATCGTTGCCCCGGAGGGAAGGCGCCGCGCTGCTGTGCTTGACGGTTGCGAAATGGGGGAAAATTCGGTATAATAGGGGAAAAGAAACGGGGGGAGCAGTATGAATATTGCAGTGATCGGCGGCGGCGCTTCCGGCATGATGGCCGCGCTGCGTGCCTGCCGGGAGGGAAACCGGGTGACCATTTATGAGCGGCAGGCACGGCTGGGGAAAAAGCTCTCCGCGACCGGCAACGGGCGGTGCAATTTATCCAACCGCAATGCTGCCGCAGTCCACTATCACGGTGCAGACCCGGACTTTGTCGTGCCCTCTTTGGAGCGCTTCGGCGTGGAGCGGACGCTGGCATTCTTTGAGGGTCTGGGATTGCTCACCGTGACCGAGGCTGACGGCAGGGTCTATCCGTTCAGCGATCAGGCCAATTCCGTGCTGGATGTCCTGCGCCTTGCGCTGGAGGCAAGCGGCTCTGAGCTGAGGCTGGGCTGTGAAATTCTGAGCGTGAAGCGCCGCAAGGGGCAGTTTTATCTGGAATTTGCGGACGGCTGCGATTCAGCGGATAAAGTGATCGTGGCCTGCGGCGGCCTTGCCGGAGATCGGCTGGGCGGCGTTGGCGCAGGCTATGCCATTCTGAAATCCTTCGGTCACCGCTGCACGAAGCTCTATCCCGCCCTGACCCAGCTGCGCACAGACCCTGCCCGCGTGCGCTCGCTCAAGGGCGTGCGCTGCACTGCGGTCGTGGCGCTGCTGCAAAACGGGAGGCTTCTGGCGCAGGAGGAAGGGGAGGTGCAGTTCACCGAATTCGGCCTCAGCGGGCCGTGTGTCTTCCCGCTGGCAAGAAGCTGTGCCGGACAAAGCGACCGTCTGGAAGCGGTGCTCGATCTGTGTCCATGCCGCACGGAGGAAGCGCTGGCCGCTTTCCTTACGGAGAGAAAACAGCGCTTCCCGGAACTGACGATGGAGAATTATCTGACCGGCCTATTGCATAACCGCCTTGGCAGAACGGTGCTTCGCCATCTGGGCTTTGCCTTTGAGCAGCCTGCGGCAGAGCTGACAGGGCAGCAGCTGAAGCAAATTGCAGCCGCTATCAAGCATTTTTCCTTCCCGGTCTCCGGCGCAATGGATCTGTCGCAGGCGCAGGTCACGGCAGGCGGCATCATGACGAGCGAATTTGACCCTGTGACACTGGAGAGCAGGCTCGTTCCCGGCCTCTACGCCACCGGCGAGGTGCTGGATATTGACGGCGACTGCGGCGGCTACAATCTCCAATGGGCCTGGTCGTCCGGCTGGACGGCGGGCGGCATCGAAGATCACAAATAAGGAGCAAACCAATGATCAGAATTCGGGATATCGTGCTCACGCCGGAGCAATCCGAGAGCCAGCTTCTGTATCTGGCGGCAACAGCACTGAAAATAACCTCCGCAGAGATCAAGACCCTGCGGATTCATAAGAAATCGATTGACGCGAGGAAAAAGCCGGAGGTGCGCATCCTCTATACCGTGGATGTGACCCTGCATTCCGGCGAACGGCAGGTGCTTCGCCGCTGCCCGAAGGCGCAGAAGGTGGAGGAGCATTATTATAAGCCGCCGAAAGCAGCCGTGTTTCCCGAAAACCGCCCTGTGGTGGTGGGCTTCGGCCCTGCGGGGATGTTTGCCGCCCTGACGCTGGCGCTTGCCGGTCTTCGCCCCATCGTTTTGGAGCGCGGGGACGATGCGCCCACCCGCCGGGAGAAGGTGGAGGCGTTCTGGCAGACCGGAAAGCTTGATGCGCGAAGCAATGTGCAGTTCGGCGAGGGCGGCGCAGGCACCTTCTCTGACGGTAAGCTGAATACCGGCACCGGCAATGAGCGCATTCCCTGGGTGCTGGCGCAGCTGGTGAAGGCCGGTGCGCCGGAGGAAATTCTCTATGATGCCAAGCCCCATGTGGGAACGGATTGCCTGTTTACGGTCGTGCAGAACCTCCGCGCAAGAGTGGAGCGCCTGGGCGGTGAGGTGCGATTCCGTTCGCAGATGACAAAGCTTCTGACGGAAAACGGTCGGCTCTGCGCGGTGGAGGTCGATGCGCCCGAGGGAAGCTATACCCTTGCCTGCGACGCACTCTTCCTTGCACCCGGCCACAGCGCCAGAGACACGTTCAGAATGCTGCTCGATGAAGGCGTCCAGCTGGAACCGAAGCCCTTCTCCATGGGTGTGCGCATTGAGCATCCGCAGGCGGCGATCGACCAGTCGCAGTATGCCAGGGCGCGGGCCAATCTCCCGGCGGCGGATTATAAGCTCTCCTGCCATCTGCCCGACGGCACCAGCGCTTATACGTTCTGCATGTGCCCCGGCGGCTATGTGGTGGCGGCGGCCTCCCAGGAGGGCGGCGTGGTCACCAACGGCATGAGCTTCCGCGACCGGGACGGCGAGAATGCCAACAGTGCACTTCTGGTTACGCTGCCAACTTCGGATTTCCCCGATGCCTCCCCTCTGGGCGGCATGTACTGGCAGCAGGAGATTGAGCGCAGAGCTTTTCTGGCAGGCGGCGGCGACTACCGCGCACCTGCCCAGCGGGTGGATGATTTTCTGGCCTCCAGACCCTCTGAGGCGCTCGGTGCGGTACAGCCCACCTACTGCCCCAGCGTGACCCTCTGCGACCTGCATGAGGTGCTTCCGCAGCGCATCACAGCAACGCTGGAGCAGGCACTGCCGGAGCTGGGCAAGCGGCTTGCCGGTTTTGACCGGGGCGATGCCGTGCTCACCGCGCCGGAGACCAGAAGCTCCTCTCCCGTGCGCATTGTCAGGGGAGAGGATCGGCAGAGCAGCATCCCCGGGCTCTATCCCTGCGGCGAAGGCGCAGGCTATGCCGGCGGCATTATGTCCGCCGCCGTGGACGGCATTTGCAGCGCGGAGGCGTATATTCTACAGATAAAGAATGAAGCGGGCGCCTGAACCGGATGTAATCTCACAGAAAATGGTGGAAAAACCGGGAAATAACTGAAAAATCCATTGAAAAACTATGAAAAAACATCAATTCGAGCAAATAGCCCCTTGACTTTTTAGGAATTTTTGTTATAATCCATTTGGACAGTTACAAAATGATGTCAAGAGGTATCAAAATGAAGAATAAAAAATTCATCGGGTTCTTGCTGGCATTCAGCTTTATGCTAACGATGCTGCCCATCCCCGCCCGTGCAGCACTGCACATGGAAGCCAGCGATGAACTGATTGACTTTATCAAACAGCACGAGGGCTTTTCCGCAACCGCCTATTGGGACTATCAGCACTACGGCATCGGCTACGGCTCGACCTGCAACAAGGATGACTATCCTGACGGCATCACCGAGGAGGAAGCCGAGGCGCTTCTGCGCGAAGAGGTGCGGAGGGACGAGGAGGCGGTCAACGCTTTTGCAGAACGCAAGGGTATGACGCCCACCCAAGCCCAGTTTGACGCGATGATCGACCTTACATATGCGCTCGGCACCTCCTGGATGAGCAACGGCTACACCCTTCCCAAGCTCATTTCCAAAAAGGGTGTCGGCGAGCTGGAGCTCATGAACTGCATGGGCGACTGGATCAGTGTCGGCGGCAAGCCCTCCGTGGGCACCATGCGCCGCCGCATGGCCGAAACGAATATGTTCTTCCATGGAGAGTATATTCGCTTTTCGGTGGACACTTCCAAATGCCCCTATGCCTGCCTGATGCTTGATCTCAACGGCGGCACGGCAGATGAAACCCGCGTCTATACCTTTATCAATCGGCCGATCGGTCTGGAGGAATCTCTCCCGGTGCCCACCAAAGAGGGGTACCGTTTTGACGGCTGGTTCGATGACAACGGCAAGGCGGTGACCAACGCGACGGTCATCACCTCGAACGTCCAGTACGCCTATGCAAGGTGGAGCAAATCTACGGGCAACCCTGTTGACCCGATGGCACCCAAGCCGGTTGGCGGCTTCACGGATGTATATGAAACCGACTGGTTCGCCGACGAGGTTTGCACGGCTGCCAAAGCAGGTCTCTTTACAGGCTATGCCGACAGCAGCTTCCGTCCTTCCAATAAAATGACCCGCGCCATGTTCGCAACGGTGCTCTACCGCATTGCAGGAGCGCCGTCATGCACCGCCGAGATGCCCTTCACCGATGTTGTGCCCGGCAGCTGGTACGGCGAAGCCGTGCGTTGGGCTTATGCAAAGGGTGTGGTCAATGGCGTTTCTGCGACCTCCTTTGCACCGGATAAGAATATTACCCGCGAGCAGATGGCAACCATGCTCTATAAATACAGCCAGGCCTTCGGCGCGACCGATACCTCCCGCCATGCCTCCCTTGATGAATTCCAGGATGCAGGCGATGTATCGAACTATGCCGCAGAGCCGATGCAGTGGGCGGTGGGAACCGGCCTCATCAACGGTGTAGGCGGAGGCCGCCTGTCACCCCGAACCGTTGCCACCAGAGCACAGGCTGCCGCCATTCTGGTACGCCTGGAGGCTGTTTTGCAGCAGGGCATTGCCTGAGTCCTGAAAATGGGACAGCAAATGGAATAAGATACGTACAGACAAAGAGATGATTCTACGTTTGTGTGCAAGGCTCTTTGCCGGAGCCTTGCACCTTCGTTTTTAGGAGGTACGGTGATGGCTTATTCCTTTATTCCCGTGAGCGGACATATTGAGGTATACGATGAGAACGGAAAATTCCTGTTTTCTGCCGATACGCGGCAGGAGGCATGGCGGGAAATGGAGGCAGAGCTTGCATGAATTATAAGCTGACCATTGCCTATGACGGCAGCAGATACCGCGGCTGGCAGCGGCTCAATGACACGCCCCAGACCATTCAGGGGAAGCTGGAAGCCGTCCTGAGCCGCATGGAGGGCAGGGAAGTGATGATTCACGGCAGCGGACGCACCGATGCGGGCGTTCACGCCATGGGGCAGGTCGCCAGTGTGGAGCTGTCAGGCGACAGAACGCCGAAGGAAATACTGCGTTATGTCAACCACTATCTCCCCGATGATATCGGCCTTCTATCGGCAGAGCCGGCAGAGCCGCGGTTTCATGCGCGGCTGACCCCGGCGAGGAAAACCTACCGCTACCGCCTGTGGGCCTCCCCGGAGCCGTGTATCTTTGAGCGGAAGTACTGCTATTGCCCTGAGCGCATGCCCGATGCGGAGCTGATGCGCAAGGCGGCAGAGCAGTTTGTGGGCGTGCATGATTTTCGCTCCTTCTGCACCGGCAGAATGCTGAAAAAAAACACCGTCCGCACGATTTACGGCATCACGGTGGAGAGCATCGGGAAGGAGCTGCACATCAGCGTCACCGGTGATGGCTTCCTTTATAATATGGTGCGCATCATGGTGGGCACGCTGCTGGAAATCGGCTGGGGAGAGCGCCCGATGGAGGATATCTCCCGCTTGCTTGCCCAACCTGAGCGCCGCGAGGCGGGCTTTACTGCGCCGCCCCATGGATTATGCCTGATGGAGGTAAATTATCTTTGAATATTCAGATTTTTGGATTAAACAAGTGCTTTGACACGAAAAAAGCCGAGCGGTTCTTCAAGGAGCGCCGGGTAAAATTCCAGCGCATCGACCTTGCCCGCTACGGCATGTCCGGCGGGGAGTTTGACAGCGTGCTTCGCGCCGTGGGCGGCATTGACAAGCTCATCAACTGGGACGGCAATTCCCCCACGCTCGATCTGCTCCGCTATACCGATGATGTGAGAGCCAAGGAGGACAAGGTTTTCGATGATCCGCGGCTGATGAAAACCCCGGTGGTGCGCTGCGGCAAAAAGGCCACCGTCGGCTACTGCCCGGAGGTCTGGGCCGAATGGCTCAAGGAGGAGAGCAAATGAATCTGAATCCTGTAGAGCTTCTGCGCCTGAAGGCACAGGTCAAAACGTTTCAGGCTGACCATCCGAAATTTACCGCGTTTCTGCGCTATTGTGCGGAGAACAGCCTGGAGGCGGGCAATGTGCTCGATGTCACCGTCCGCACCCCCGAGGGCGGTCAGACCCACGCCAACCTCCGCCTGAGCGAAAATGACGCCCAGCTTCTCAAATCCCTCCGCGCCCTGCTGTCTGCGGCTTCGGAGAATTCTGCGCCATAATGTAATATAGGAATACCGCCGTGCTCTGTTTGCAGAACACGGCGGTTCATTTTATTCAATTTCGTCTGTGCGGTAAATAAATTTGACGCTGTTGTCGGCAAGATCGTGAAAGCTGCGGTAGCTCCGGGAAATGTCGATGGTTGCCTTGAGGCGGGCAACCAGTGTGCCGAGGCTGCCGTCTGCGGCATCGACCAGCTTTTGTATGCCTTCGCTGTCAAATTTTCTGAGGCCGTCGGAGAGCTGAAGGGAGCCGTCCTTCAGCTGTGATACGCCGTCCACCAGAGCCGGTGCGCCATTTCGCATTTGCAGGATGCCCTGATAGAGGCTTACGGCACCCGCACTGAGCTGCGAGGCGGCATCCTTCAGGGCAGCAGTGCCGATGGAGAGCGTCTTTGTGCCCTGCGCGGCCGTGCTCACGCCGGAGGTATAGTCACCGAGTCCCTGATAGAAGCTTTGGAAGCTGTCAAGAGAGGTCTTGAGGGAGGCAATGGTTTTTGCACCCTCTGCCGCCTGTGTCAGTCTGGCCTGCACCTCGTCGGATTCCATCTGCTGTGAGATCAGTGCTTCGATTTGTGCATCCGTGTTTGTACGGATTGTGTCCAGTACGTCCTGCGTTTTCATCTGCGCATCCGTATTGTCGCTGATTTTGGCTGCGATATCTTCCGCAGCCATCTGGGCGCCTACGGTATTTTCCAGCTGAGTGATAACCGCTTCGGCTGCCATTTGCTGCTCTATGACAGCGGCAAGCTGAGCGTGTACCTCGGCGGTGTTCATTTGCTCGGCTGTTGTTTGCGTGATCTGTGCGGCAATTTCGGGGGTATTCATCTGTGCATCCACGGCCTGTTCGATGGCGGTCTGCGTCCGGCTGTCCAGCGTGCCGCTTGCAACGGCCTTTTCATAATCCTCCAGACTCATGCCGGACAGGGCTGCTGCAATGGCCTGTGCCTGCACATTGGCGCGCACCAGCTGTGTGACCTGCGCCTCCACCTGCGACTGCACGGCAGGTGTGACCTGTGCCGTCACCTGCTCCCGGATGGCGGCAGTGACCTGTGCCGCGACCTGCTCGCGTACCGCCGCAGTGACCTTGGCGGACACCTGCTCCCGGACGGCGGCGGTCACGGCCTGCTCTACGGCCGGACGGTTGGCCTCTACGGCTTCGGTGACGGTTTGCAGTGCCTGCGTGCGTACCTTTTCCGCATCCAGCGAAGCGGCAGCCTCGGTGAGGGCAGAAGCGTAGTTTTTCATGGTCAGATGGGGAACGCTGAGGCCGGCCTTCGTCAGCTGACCCTCCGCTTCGGAGAGGAGAGCTTCGAAAATCTGCTTTGCACCGCCGTTCAGTGTATCGTTGTTGGCGCAAAGCCGGCTTTGTCCCAAATCGAGCTGGATGGTGCCGATATTGATTTTTCCCGCACCGTCATTGAGCGCCAGAGCTCCATCCTTGAGTGCTCTTGCGCCGATGGCAAGCTGGTCAAGGCCGCTTACCAGCTCGCCGGACTTGTCAAGCAGGATAGCAAGCCCGTCATAGAGCTGGGAGGACCCGTCGGTCAGCTGTCCCATGGCATCGGTCAGAGCGCCCAGAGAGTCCTTCAGATCGTCATAGGCGTCCAGCTTCTCATCATCCAATTCCGCAAAAAGCTCATCCGTTGCCACACTTACGGTCATGCCCATGGTGAAATTGGTGGTATCTGCCGAAATTTCCACATAGTCCGGCAGCTCCAGCAGATCACTGTCAAGTGCGAGGTTTTCCTGCAATCCCGGGAAAGCGAAGCCGACTACGGTGATGCGCTTGCCATCATCTGCCATTTTTCCGTTTGTGACCTGCACGTTGCGGAAGCTGTCCTTATCGAGCATCATGCCGGTCAGCATGGCGAAGGGAACATTCATTTCCGTTTCCCTGCCGTCAATGGTGACGGTTTTCTTCTGCCGGTTTTCATAATCAAACCGGATGGTCACATGGCCGCTTTTTCCTGCCAGCTCCTGTGCGGAAATCGGGCTGCCGTCAAGCGTATAGGACATAGAGAGCGCCACAGGGAGCTCCTCCTCCGGGTCGCCGGGATAGGGGAGGGCATTGCCCTGTGCATCCCAGACCTGCATATCCTCACCGCCTACAGCATAGGTGTCCAGTCCGTCCTTGATCCAATCGCTGACGATGACCTTTTTCACGGTGCCGTCACTGCCTGCAAGAACATAGACGGTCTCATCATTTGTGCCCTCCTCCGGGGCGGCTGCCGCCTCTGCTGCCGGAGCTTCCTCTTTGACAGGGTCTGCGGCCTGTACATTTTGGCCGCGGTTCATAGCATAGAGGGCGGTGCCGGTACAGCCGATCAGTATGGCTGCGGCAAGAAGCACTGCCAGAGTTTTATTTTGCTTTTTCATATATGCTGCCTCCTGTTAATTGATGCTGTCGTTGATTTTGGTCATTCCCGGAGTGGTTTTGCAGATGAGCTTATCCAGCAGCATCAGCATTGCGGGCAGAATAAAAATGACGAGCAGCATACTGATGATGGCGCCCCTTGCCATGAGCAGGCACATGGAGCGAATGATTTCGATATCAGAGTACACGGCAACGCCGAAGGTCGCCGCAAAAAGTCCCATGCCGGAGACGATGATCGAAGGAATGGACGCGGCGAGAGCAGTGGTAATCGCTTCCTTTTTCGGCTGCCCTGCAATACGCTCGGCTTTGTAGCGGGTGGTCATCAGGATGGCATAGTCCACCGTCGCGCCAAGCTCAATGGTGCTGATGCAGATGGGCGTGATGAAGGCCATGCTCTGCCCCAGATAGTGGGGAAGTCCCAGATTGATGAAAATGCCAAGCTCGATCACCGCAATCAGAATGAGCGGAAGGGAAAGGCTCTTCTCCACCAGCAGAATGATCAGGAAAATGGCAAGCACCGATACCGCTGTTACCACCTGGAAGTCGTGCCCGGTGATGTCGATCATATCCTTCATGCAGGGAGCTTCGCCGATGAGCATTCCGGCGGCGTCATATTTCTTTAAGATGGTGTTTAATTCGTCAATTTGTGCATTGACCTCATCGCTGGCAGGGCGGTAGGTGGAGTTGATGAGAAGAAGCTCATACGAATCGTTTTCCAGCGCGCCGGTCAGCTTTTCCGGGAGCAGCTCCCGGGGAATATTTCGGCCCACCAGCGTTTCCAGACCCAGAACATACTTGACCCCGTCTACCTCCTCCATTTCACCGATCATCTGACAGACATCGCCATTCGGAACATCGGTATCGAGAAGCACCATGTGGGTCGAGGCGATGTTGAAGTCCTCGCTGAGCTTCCTGTGGGAGATGACATAGTTCATATCCTCCGGCAGACACAAGCCCATATCGTAATATACTTCGCCGTTGGCCTGCATATAGCCGTAGAGCGCCGGGCCGATCAGAATGGCGAACAGAATCAGAAAGACGGGAAAGCGCTTGACGATCCATGCGGACAGACGCTTCATGTCCGGAAGCAGCGGCTTATGGTGCGCCTTTTGCAGGGGACGGTCCAGCACCAGAATCAGCGCCGGAAGCAGGGTGACACAGCCGATAACGCCTAAAAGCACGCCCTTTGCCATCACAACACCCAAATCGCGTCCCAGTGTGAAGGACATGAAGCAGAGTGCGATGAAGCCTGCAATGGTGGTCACGGAGCTGCCTACCACGCTCACGAGTGTCTCATGGATGGCAGCGGCCATGGCCTCTTTATTGTCAGGGTATCGCTCCTTTTGCTCCTTGTAGCTGTTCCAGAGGAAAATGGAGTAGTCCATCGTTACTGCCAGCTGCAGGACGGCAGACAGGGCTTTTGTGATGTAGGAAATTTCCCCCAGGAAGTAATTGCTGCCCATGTTCAGCAGGATCATCGCCCCGATGGAGGTGAGGAAGACGATGGGAATCAGGAAATTATCCAGAAGCAGCATCATCATGACCAGCGCCAGAGTGACGGCCAGCGCCACATAGGCTGCTTCCTCCTGCTCGCAGAGGCTGCGCAGATCAACGACCAGCGCTGTCATGCCGGATACAAAGCACTGCGCCCCGCAGACACGCCGAATCTCGGCAACAGCATCCATTGTGGCATCCTCTGAGGTGGAGGAGTCGAAGAATACTGCCATCATGGTGGAGTGGTCGGTGTTGAATTCCCTGTACACGCTGTTCGGCAGAAGCTCCATGGGCACCGAGAGATCGGCAGCGGAGTCATACCATAGCACCGTCTCCACATGGTCAATGGCCTCCACTCTGGTTTTCAGCGCTGCCACATCCTCGTTGGGCATATCCTCAAAAATCAGGAAGGTGAAGGCACCCTTGTCGAAGTCCTCCAGCAGCTTGTTTTGCCCAACGACCGTGTCCATATCCTCCGGCAGGTAGAGCAGCATATCATAGTTGACCCGGGTGTAGGCTATGCCGAAAAAGGACGGGATCAGGAGAAGCAGGGCAAGAATCAGGATCAGAATGCGGTGCTTAACGACCGCTTTTGAAAATCGCATGGAAATGCAGCCTCCTTTGTTCGCAGGGATATTCGTCCGGTATCTGATGATCCACGATTTTGACCATCAGCAGGGCGGCAAACAGATTCAGTGCAGAGCTTGCCAGCACCGCGAAGCCCAGCAGGATCACGGCAGCCTGTGCCGCCGCATCAGCACGGAAAATCAGCAGAATGCCTGCAAGCACGCTGATCAGGGCAAGAATGTAGATCACATACCATTTTTGTATGCCGAAGCTCCTTGCCTCTATGGCGGTCCTGCATTTGAACAGCGCATCAAGAATCAGGCAGATGCCGATGGCAATGCAGAGCAGGTTCAGTGCTGCCTTTGGCCGCAGAAGAAGGATCAGCCCCAGAAGCAGAAGAAGAATCCCAAATTGCAGGTCATATTGGAAGGCCAGCCGGTATAGATCGCGGGAAAAATAGCCGATGAGCTTGATGGTGCCGAACAGCAGCATGGCAACACCGAAAAATGCGCCAAGGCCCCTGAGTGCCTGCTGCGGGAAGGCGATCATCAGCGCACCTGCCGCGGCAAAGAGTGCGGATAGAAGAATATAGCCGGTCTTAGCGACCTGCATCGGGATTACGGAGCGTACTTTCACGAAGATCCCCCCTTTGTTTTGTTCTGCCATAGCATAGCGCAAAAGAGAGCCGGTTGGAATGGTTAAAAAAGCCGCCGTGTCCTGATTTCGGACACGGCGGTAAAAATGATCTGTTTTTGCGCATGGGGCAGGGAATGACCAAATTTCAGTCCTGCCGGTTAAGAAGACGGGCAATTTCCGGTGCCTTGGTCTTTTGCAGCTCGAAGATTTTGCGGACGGTTTCCACCTGCTCCTCCGGCATTCCGTTGGCAAGCCAGTTCAGCACCAGTCCGAAGCACACGCATTTGTAGTAGTCAACGATGGCATCCTTGCTCTCGTCCGGCACGGCCTCCTGCGCGAGAGCGGTATGGATGTAGAGGCGGACAAAATATTCGCTGAGGTTCATCAGATGGTTCTCAAATACATCCCGGTTGACGGAGCGGTAGATATGCATGATGGCGCGCTTGCGGTGGGAGGCAAATTCGACAACGGCATTGAAGCATTCGGTCATGGAGGAGATGGAGGGATGCTTCTGAATGATGCTTTCGGCTTCTTCCTTGACAATGACCTCGATCAGCTCCGGCAGGTCGCTGAAATGATAGTAAAACGAATTCCGGCTGATGCCGCATGTTTCCACGATATCCTTGATGGTGATCTCGTTCAGCGGCCGCTCATCAAGAAGTGCCATGAAGGTTTCCTTGATTGCTTTTTCGGTAAAATTCGGCATAATGGCGCATTCCCCTTTCGTCAATCTCAAAATAGCACAGCAAATCTCGGAAGCATGAATATAAGAGGCTGGAATCGCTTTGCGTTTATTATAGCTTTTTCGCAAAAAAATGTCCATACCCTTTTCAGCTGCACTTTTGGGCGGAGAAGGCTCTCTTTGCTCAGGCTATTGTGTTTTTTGGAAATCCGCCTGTGAAAAACAATGTCCTTTTTATTTGCATAAAAAGCATCTCTGCTTATGTTACAAAAGTGCGGATTCCGCATTTTTGTTCACTGCATATCATGGAAATACCTTTTTTTTCGTTATTTTAACTTTTTTTCTTTTTTTTGAAAATAGCTATTGATTTTTTGGGCAAATGAAGATATAATATCATCCTGTGTGATGCAAAAATAGTTGTTTTAACATAAACGCTACCGGAGGAGGTGTAATCCGTGCCCAACATTAAATCTGCGAAGAAGAGAGTTCAGATTTCCAAGGTCGAGAACGAGCGCAACAAGGCTGCAAAGTCCGCCCTCAAGACGACTGTTAAGAAGTTTGACGCCGCCATCGAAGCTGGCAACAAGGAGCAGGCCGATAGCGCTTATAAGGCAGCTGTTAAGACCGTTGACCAGGCTGTTAAGAAGGGTATTCTTCATAAGAACAACGCTGCCCACAAGAAGAGCAGCATGACCCTGAAGATCAACAAGATGGCTTGATTCATCCTATGAAAAAGCACTCCTTCCCTGTATTGGGAAGGAGTTTTTTCATCATATCTGAAACAATGGAATGCAGCTCCCGTAACTGAGCGGCGGGGAAAAGGGGGGCAAAATGCCCCCCTTTGTGTTCAATCAAAGCGTTTTTTCATTTTATCAGCTCCTGCACGACATGACCGGCAAGCATCAGCCCCGCGCAGGACGGTACCCACGATACCGAGCCCGGAACGGCTCTGCGCCCCGGAGGGGGTGCTTCGCGCTGGGTGGGGGTCATGGGCGGCTCCTCGCTGTAGAGGACGGGATGATGGGTAATGCCGCGCTCGCGCAGCTCCTTGCGCACCACACGCGCCAGAGGGCAGCCCGTGGTTTTGGAGATATCCGTAATCACAAATTTTGTGGGGTCGAGCTTGTTGCCGGTGCCCATGGCGCTGATGATGGGAATGCCGCGATTACGCGCATTGCAGATGAGGCTCAGCTTGCAGGAGACGGTATCAATGGCGTCAATGATATAATCCAGCGGCTCGGTGAAAAATTCGTCCTTATTCTGCTCGGTATACATCTGCGCAATGACGCGCACCCGGCAATCCGGCCGGATATCGGCAATGCGCCGCGCCATGACCTCGGCCTTATTCTGCCCGAGTGTCGAATGCAGGGCGCAGAGCTGGCGGTTGATGTTGCTCAGACCCACGGTATCGTGGTCAATGAGGGTGAGACGTCCGATCCCGGCTCTCGCCAGCGCCTCTGCACTGTAGCTGCCTACACCGCCAATGCCGAATATCGCCACATGGCAGCCTGCCAGCTGCTCCATTGCCGCTTCGCCCAGCAGCATTTCTTCACGGATCAGTTCTTCCATGGTGTTGTTCTCCTAAAATGAATAAAAATAGGGGTTGCCTCTTAACGGAGGCAACCCCTGAATTTTTTATCAGGCCTGGGCGTTGCTGCCGAGCACCAGATCGGTGTGCAGATATGCAGTGCCTGCGTCAACCAGTTCGGTTTCGTAGCCTTCTACAATGGCGGTGGACCACTCATCGTAAGAAGCATCCTTCAGATCGCTGATGATCATGGAATTGCGGTAATCGTCGCCTTCGCTGACGAAGTAGATGATGTGAGAACCGTAGGAGGTATCCACGATTTCGACATCACCGGGCTTGCGGGCAGAATCGAAGATCCAGTCGTTGATGTCGGTAATCATCTGACCCTTTGCAACACCCTCATAGAGGCCGCCTTCTGCGGTATCGTCGGACATCTCATCGGCCATAGCAGCAAAGCTTTCTTCGGTTGCGTCGCCGGCCTTCCAATCGGCCAGAGCCTTTTCGGCCTCTGCTCTTGCAGCTTCGGTAGCTTCGGTGCTGGAGGTATCTGCGGTGCCGTCGTCGTCTACGTCTTCGTCAACCTCGGGCTGGAAGAGGATGTGGCGGACATTGACTGTGTTGTAGTGGTTGTCACCGGTGGACAGGAACAGAACGACGTAGTAGCCGTTGCCGCCGTCTTCGATGGCTGCGGTGTCACCGGTCTTACGGGCTGCGTCAAAGAGCCAGTCGGTGAGGTAGGAGGAAATGTTGTCGTAGGAATCGTTGGTGCGCAGGGTGGAATCGGGGTCTTCGTAGTTGGCCTTGTTGGCTTCGGAAGCGAGCTCAACAGCCATTTCAGCGAACTTGGCTTCGTCGCCATTGACTTCGGCAACCATCTTGTCGGCATCAGCCTTTGCAGCGGCAAGTGCTGCTTCCTGAGCGGCGTTGGTTTCTTCTTCGGTTGCGTCATCGCCGAGGTCTTCCTTATAAGCGGAAGCGCCGATGTAGAAGGTGCGGTAGGTCGCATTGCTGTACTTGGCGGGATTCTCTGCGTCCTTGGCAGCAATTTCTTCGTCGGTGTAGGTGCGGGCGTCATCAATGCTCTTTGCATACTCGGTGGCGATCATATGCAGGCGCTGGTAAGCCTCATAGGACTTCTTGCTGCTGCCCTTGCCGTAAACCTGGGAGAAGTAATCGTCCAGAGAGCTGTAGCCGTTTTCCTTGGCGGAAGCTTCGAGAGATTCGAGACCTTCCTTAATGGAGGCTTCGCCTTCTGCGGAGAGCTTGAAGCCATCCTTCATAGCGGCGTCATAGCAGGCGTAGTCCATCTTGGCATTCTGGGCAGCGCCGTCCATGAAGTAGTCGGCCCAGGTCTGGCCGGATTCTTCATCATAAATCTGCTCATTCAGGGGCTTGCTGGGGTCTTCCATCAGGTAGCTGAGGTAGCCGCCGTAGTTCTGATAGAAGGTGTTGATGGCGTCATAATAATAGTAGCCGAAATCAACGGCAGAAATTTCATGGTCACCAGTGCGCAGGGCAACGGCCTTCTTGGGCATGGTGTTGGGGCGAATCACAAAACCATAAACACAGCCGATCGCGATGGCGAGCACCAGAACGATGCTGATGATACCGACGGTCAGGTTTTTTCTCTTCTGCTTTTTCTCAGCAGCCTTCTTCAGCTGCTTGGGGCTCTGACCGGCAGCGGCCAGCTCCAGACGCTTTTTTCTCTCACGTGATGCACTCATGGGTATCCATCCTCTCAAAATTGGAAATAGGTTGCGGTCCGCTATTGCGAACAATTACTCACATTATAACGAATGACAGCGCAGGATGCAAGAACATTTTTTTGCATTCCGCACAACATTGGTTTTTTTTTCAAAAAATACTTCGACCAAACAGAACGAACAGCGCTTCGTAGGGATGAGAAATAAAAAAATTGAAGAGGCAGATTTCCCCTTCAATTTTTTATAGCTGCCGTTTGAAACGGCCTGCATTTTTATTGACCCCGCCATGGCCGTGAGAACCCAGTTATAACCTGCACAAAGTGGCAGGTGGGTTGCCTCTTCCATCCATCTCTGCTTCCAACATCCGCTTTGTATCGAGTACAGGCGGGAGGCCTGCAATCCGAATGGAAAGTACAGCATCCCTGTTATTTAATGTGGGTTTAAGTGGGCCCTACACGCACCCGGCAGGGAACAAACAAGTTAAGGCGGAAGAATCAGTCTTCTTCCTCGTCGTCCTCGTCCTCATAGAGCTGGTCGATCAGGATGGCGTAGACCGCCTCCAGCTCGTCCTCGTCCTCTACTGCGCAGAGGATCTCCTCGCCGTCTTCATCAACGGCCTTGAGGATGCTGACCTCCAGATCTTCGCCCTCATCGCTGTCGGCGGGGGCAAGGGCATAATAGAGGAAGCCGCCATATTCGACGGTAGAAAGAATCTCCAGCTCGTACTCTTTGCCGTCTTCGTCGGTAATGGTGATATAGTCCTGGCCGAAATCGTTATCCATGCGGCACCTCCGGTTTCCTGATGGACTTATTGTACCACACCCATGGAGAAAATCAAGAGGAAATCTTTTCTATAGGACATAATTCATAGTTTATTTTTCTCTCTATTTCTGTCAATTGGCAATTATTCACAGCATTTGCGACAAAATCTTGTGAATTATAACGGTATTCGTTTCTTTCTTACGGATTCAAAAAATTAATAATACCGAACCGCAATTCCTGTTCCATCCATTTGACATATATGATATAATAATGGGTAACGTGAAATAGTATACCTATCGATCACCACATCCGCTTTGCAAAGCGCTGCTTTGGAGGATTGCTTATGGATGCCAATGAAAAACGACTGAAGGAACTGAAAAAAAGAAAGCGCAAGGATAACGACCGCGACGGCGTGGTTGTTACCATTGTCCGGGTGCTGCTTTTTCTCATAAAGCTGGCCGTCGGTGCGGCAGCGACCGTGCTGCTCATTGCAGTCATTGCCGGGATTCTGTTCTCGGTAGATATGGCAGAATATCTGAAGGATGATGTGCTGCTCTCCTCCGATATGTCTCTGGATGACTATTCCCTGAGTCAGACCTCCTTTATTTATGCCAAGGATCCGGAAACCGGCGAATATAAGGAGCTGCAGCAGATTTATGCTACAGAGAACCGCATCTGGGCCGATCTTGAAGAGATTCCCGAGGATATGATCAATGCCACCGTCGCCATCGAGGATAAGCGCTTTTTCGAGCATCAGGGCGTTGACTGGCGGCGTACCATCCATGCCTGCGGTGCGATGTTCTTCGGCTCCGGCGATACCTTCGGCGGTTCGACGATCACCCAGCAGCTCATTAAAAACCTGACCGGCGATGACGAGGTCACCGTCCGGCGAAAGCTTCAGGAGATTTTCCGCGCACTCCAGTTCGAGCGGAAATATACCAAGGAAGAGATCATGGAATGGTATCTCAATACCATCTATCTGGGCGAAGGCGCCTACGGCATCAAGAGTGCGGCAAATGTCTACTTTGCCAAGGAGCTTGATGAGCTTAACGTTGCCGAATGCGCCAGCCTCATCAGCATTACCAATAATCCCTCCCTCTATGACCCCTATACCCGCCCGGAAAACAATAAGGAGCGCCGCGAAATCGTCATGCAGGAAATGTGTGCGCAGGAAATGATTTCCGAGGCGGAATATGACGAGCTTATGGCAACGGAGCTGACCTTCCACAACGGCAGTGCCGAGGATTCCTATCATTGCTCCGCATGCGGCAACACCGTCGGCGAATACTCTCTGCGTATCGAAACCGTGGACTATACCGAGGAAGAGCTCGAGGAGCTTCGCGCACAGCGCGAGGCCGAGAAGGCAGCAGAAGACGAGACGGAAGCCGAAGGCGATGCGCAGGGCGAAGAGGACGAGGAACCCCTGCCTACCTCCTATGAAATCCTGCACTGCCCGGAATGCGATGCCACACTCGATGAATCCAGCCTGATTGAGAAGGAATGGGATTATTCCTACTTTGTTGATACCGTCATCCGTGATGTGGTTGCCGATCTTCAGAAAAAGACAGGCAAGGATGAAGCAACCTGCATGACCATGCTGAAAACCGGCGGCTATATCGTCTATTCTACCATTGACCTGAACGTACAGGAAATCATTGACGAGGTCTATGAAAATGTGGCCGATATGCCCCGCACCACCTCTGCCCAGCAGCTCCAGTCTGCGATCGTGGTGGTGGATAATGAATCCGGCGATATTGTCGGCATGGCCGGCGGCGTCGGAAAGAAGGAGGGCTTCCTGAACCTCAACCGCGCCACCCAGAGCCAGCGTCAGCCCGGCTCCTCCATCAAGCCCCTTACCGTCTATGCCCCGGCACTGGAATACGGCGTCATCAACTCCGGCTCGGTTTACAAGGACGAACCCTATAAGGACGGCTGGCCGCACAACGAGGGCGGCGGCACCTCCGATAAGAGCATGACCGTTGCCTCCGGCGTGGCAAAGTCTCTCAACACCATCGCCGTCCGGGTTCTGGCGGATCTGACCCCGGAGGCCTCCTTTGAATTTGCGAAAAACAAGCTCAATCTCTACTCTCTGGTAGATCATGTAAAAATCGGAGACACGGACTTTACCGATAAGGCGCTGGCACCTCTGGCGCTGGGCGCACTTACCTACGGCATCACCGTCCGCGAAATGGCCACAGCCTATGCCTCCTTCCCCAACAACGGCGTCTTCCGTCAGGCCCGCACCTATACCAAGGTGGTGGACAGCGAAGGCAATGTCGTTCTGGATAATGAGCAGGAGACCCATAAAGCCATGGGCGAGCATACCGCATGGGAGATGACCTTCATGCTGGAGAATGCCGTCAATGTCGGCACCGGCGCGCCCGCTGCCATCAGCGGCATGCACGTTGCAGGCAAGACCGGTACGACCTCCGATAACAATGACCGCTGGTTCTCCGGCTTCACCGGCTATTACACCGCATCGGTGTGGTGCGGCTTCGATGACCCCGAGGAGGTCATCCTCTCCGGCAGCTCCACCAACCCCTCTGTCGTCATGTGGCGCAGAGTCATGTCCCGGCTGGTTTCCGGCAAGGAAGACCGCAAGCTGTATGAGGGCCACTTCTCCGTGCCGGAGCTGGAGGAAAAAGAATTCGAAATCTGCACCAAGAGCAAGCTTCTTGCTACCGAGGCCTGCCGCCACGATGTGGACGGCAGCTGCGTGGAGACACAGAAGCTGGTGGTGCTTGATGCGCCTACAGAATCCTGCACCGGCCATACTGCCGTTTCCTGGTGCACAGTGGGCGGCGGAATTGCCAATGACTACTGCGCCAGAGTTCCGGGCAACAGTGTGATCACCGGCAGCATCTGGAAGGGCGCGGGCGCGGCAGAGCATCATACCTGCACGGTTCATGATGCTTCGTCCCTGAACCCCGTACAGCCGAAGCCTGAGGATCCCCCTTCGGGTGATCCGCCAGCCCCGTCACCTGGCGAAGAAGAAGTACCCTAACATATCATTTACAGGAGAGTTGCAGCGATGTGGAAAGCTGATCAATGGCAGGACTATGAGGTGCTCGATACCTCTGACGGCGAAAAACTGGAGCGCTGGGGGCGCTATATTCTGGTGCGTCCCGACCCGCAGGTGATCTGGCGCACGAAGCGCACCGATCCCCGCTGGCGCAAACACGATGCCCGCTACCACCGCTCTGCCACCGGCGGCGGAAAATGGAGCGACCATCATCTGCCCGAGCGCTGGCAGGTGGGCTATGGCCCGCTGACCTTCAATGTCAAGCCTATGAATTTTAAACACACCGGCGTCTTCCCGGAGCAGGCCGCAAACTGGGACTACATTATGAAGACCATCCGCGCAGCCGGAAGACCCATTCGGGTTCTGAATCTCTTTGCCTATACCGGCGGCGCAACGCTCGCTGCCGCTGCTGCGGGTGCATCGGTGTGCCATGTGGACGCGGCCAAGGGCATGGTGGCCTGGGCGAAGGAAAATGCCCGCTCCTCCGGGCTGGAGGAAGCCCCCATCCGCTGGATCGTGGACGACTGCGCGAAATTCGTTGAGCGTGAAATACGCCGCGGCAAAAAATACGATGCCATCATTATGGACCCGCCCTCCTACGGCAGAGGCCCTTCCGGAGAAATCTGGAAGCTGGAGGAAAACCTGTATCCCTTTGTGGAGCTGACAGCCGGGGTGCTCTCTGATTCCCCCCTGTTTGTCATCATCAACTCCTATACCACCGGCCTTGCTCCCAGTGTTCTGGGCTGCATTATGGACAGCATCTACACCCCGCGCTTTGGCGGCCACTCCGAATGCGATGAGCTGGGTCTCCCGGTCACCGATTCCGGCCTGGTTCTCCCCTGCGGCGCAACCGGCCGCTGGAGCACAGAAGCAAAATAAACGGAATTGGGGACGGTTGATCCGATAATAAAAACGATATACCAATCCAACGGTTATTCAATGGCACCATCTTTCCGTAGGGGCGAGCATTGCTCGCCCGTTCCATCTTACATTTAAGTGAAATGTCGGTTGCATCGGCTGGCGGGCGAGCAATGCTCGCCCCTACGGTTGTGCGCTGCTGCGGCAGCTTCCCTTATAAAAGGGAATATTCGAATGATTTGAGTTCCGGATTTTGCTGAGGAAGAGTAACATGAACGAAGCTATTTGCGCGAAGCATATTTCATTTTCATATGACCCCCAGGAGGGTAAGGTCGCGGTGCCGGTCTTTGAGGATCTGAGCCTCAGCATTGAGAAGGGCAGCTTTGTTGCCGTTCTCGGGCACAACGGCTCGGGAAAATCCACGCTGGCCAAGCATTTTAACGCCATTCTGCTGCCGCAGGGCGGCAGCATCACGGTGTACGGAATGGATACCGCCGATGAGGAGCATCTCATTGATATCCGGCGTACCGTGGGCATGGTGTTCCAGAACCCGGACAACCAGATCGTTGCCAATGTGGTGGAGGAGGATGTGGCGTTCGCGCCGGAGAATCTTGGCGTCCCCTCGGCGGAGATTCGTGCCCGTGTGGATGCTGCCCTCAAGCAGGTGGGCATGTACGAATACCGTGAGCACGCCCCGCATCTGCTCTCGGGCGGTCAGAAGCAGCGCATTGCCATTGCAGGCGTGATCGCCATGCGCCCGAAGTGCATTGTGCTCGATGAGCCTACCGCCATGCTCGACCCGCAGGGGCGGCAGGAGGTGCTCTCCACCATCAGTATGCTTTGCCGGGAAATGGGCATTACCGTCGTGCTCATCACCCATCATATGACAGAGGCCGCGCAGGCTGACCGCGTGGTGGTCATGGCCGGGGGCAGACTCCTGACCGACGGTACCCCCAAGGAGGTTTTCGCCCAGACGGACCTCCTGCAAAGTGTAGGCCTTGCCGCACCGCAGACCATCGAGCTGATCTGCGCCTTAAATCAGGGCGGTTTTGACCTGCCTATGGACGCATTGAGCACCGAAGAATGCGCCCAAGCCATCTTCGCAGCCTTTGGAGGAAAATCATCTTGACGCCTTTACTTGAAATCCGTGATCTGGCGCATACCTACAGCGCCGGTACGCCCTTTGAGCGTACCGCCATCGAGAATATTTCGCTGTGCATCGCGCAGGGAGAGTATATCGGCATCATCGGCCATACCGGCTCGGGAAAATCCACCCTGATCCAGCACCTGAATGGCCTGCTAAAGCCCACCCGAGGAGAAATTCTCTTTGACGGACAGGATATCTGGCGCGATCCCGCCCTCACGCGGCAGCTCCGCTTTCAGGTGGGACTGGTGTTCCAGTATCCGGAATACCAGCTTTTTGAGGAGACCGTCTTCCGCGATATCGCCTACGGCCCGAAGAATATGGGGCTGAAGGAGGACGAAATTCGTGAGCGGGGGGAGGAAGCTGCCGGCTTCGTCGGCATCTCTCCGAAGCTGTTTGGAGCCTCTCCGTTTGAGCTCTCCGGCGGACAGAAGCGCAGAGTCGCCATTGCCGGTGTCATTGCCATGCGCCCGAAAATTCTGATTCTCGATGAGCCCACCGCAGGTCTTGACCCCGCAGGGCGGGAGAGCATCCTGCAAAATATCCACGATTACCGCGAGAAGCAGGGAGCCGCCATTGTGATGGTCAGCCATTCGATGGAGGAGATCGGCAAGAGCGTGGAGCGCATCGTTGTCATGAATCAGGGGAAAATCTATATGGATGATGCGCCCGCTCCGGTCTTTGCCCGCAGCCGCGAGCTGATGGAGATCGGGCTGGATGTGCCGCAGGTGACGCAGGTCTTCATGCGCCTGAAGGAGCTGGGGCTTCCTGTCGAGGACGGCATCTATACGGTCGAGGCCGCCGCTAAGGCACTGCTTGCCCGGAAGGGAGGCCGCCATGCTTAAGGATATTACGCTCGGTCAGTATTTCCCGGGGGACACCATCGTCCACCGTCTGGATCCCAGAACCAAGCTGATCTGGGTGATTCTCTATATTGTTGCTCTGTTTTGCGCAAAATCCTATGTTTCCTATGCGCTGGTGGCAGTTGTCCTGATTCTGATGCTCTGCCTGTCGCACATTCGTCTGGGCGTCATCGTCAAGGGACTCAAGCCGCTGCTGATCATCATTGTTCTCACCGGCCTGCTCAATTTGTTTTATACGCAGGGAACCCCGCTGGTTTCCTTCTGGATTTTCACCATCACCAGGGAGGGCGTTCGCAACGCGGTCTTTATGATCGCCCGCATCGTGATGCTGATTTTCGGCACCTTCCTGCTCACCTACACCACCTCTCCCATCGCTCTGACCGATGCACTGGAGCTTCTGCTCGGCCCCCTCAAGCGGATCGGACTGCCGGTGCATGAGCTTGCCATGATGATGTGCATTGCCCTTCGCTTCATCCCGACGCTGATTTCCGAGACGGACAAGATCATCTCTGCCCAGAAGGCCAGAGGCGCCGATTTCGAATCCGGCAATCTTCTTCGCAGGGCAAAGGCGCTCATTCCCATTCTGGTGCCCCTGTTTATCAGCGCCTTCCGCAGAGCCGATGAGCTGGCGGTGGCAATGGAAGCCCGCTGCTACCGCGGCGGAGAGGGCAGAACCAGAATGAAGCAGCTTGTGATGCAGCTGCGCGATTACATTGCTCTGGCTTTGGGCGCTGCATTTGTGGCGGCAGTCATCGTTCTGCGCGTCTTTGGTCTGTAAGCGGGAGGCACAATATGAGAAATATCGCCTTGTTTCTGACCTATCTCGGCTCTGCCTATCACGGCTGGCAGACCCAGAAAAATAATATTACCGTGCAGGAGACACTGGAAAAGGCCTGCCAGCGGGTCGTGGGACATAAGGTACACATCACCGGCTGCGGCCGCACCGATGCAGGCGTGCACGCCAAGCGGTATGTTGCCAATTTCCGCACCGAATCCTCGATTCCTACCGACCGCCTGCCCTATGCCCTCAATACCCACCTGCCCGGCGACATCGTCGTGACCGGCGCGCAGGATATGCCCGAGAGCTTCAATGCCATCGGCTCGTGCGTCAGGAAGGAATATACCTATATTATTTATAACTCCCGCATCCGCGACCCGTTTTATGTAAACCGCGCATGGTTTTATCCCAAGCATTTGGATGAAAACATCATGCGTGAGGCTGCCGACCAGTTCGTTGGCACCCACGATTTTGCCGCTGTGCGCTCTGTCGGCACGGATGTGCGCTCCACGGTGCGCACCGTGTACTACTACAGCGTCGAGCGCGAGGGTGATCTGATCTATCTCAAGGTCTGCGCCAACGGCTTCCTGTACAATATGGCAAGAGCCATGGCGGGCACGCTCGTGTGGGCAGCCGAAGGGAAGATTGACCCGCAGGAGCTTGGTGACATTCTTGCCCGGGGCGACCGCACGGCCGCAGGCCCCACGGTTCCGCCCGGAGGGCTTTATATGACACAGCTTTGGTATGAAACGCCGGAGGTAAGCTTCCATGTCGAATGAAACGAATCCTCCCCGCCCGGAGGAAACTGAACCGGTCAAAGAAGAATCTGCCATGCAGGCACCCGCGCCTGAACAGGAGGAAGCAGAGAAGCATCCGCGTCTGCTTCTTGTGCTGATTCCCGTTACGGTGGTTCTGATCGCGCTTGCAGCCCTGAGCATTCTGCGGGGCGGCACGTTGTTTGGCAGCATTGGGCGATTCCTGCGTTATTCCGGCGATGAGACCACCTTTTCCTTTGATGCCAACAGCGCCAACAGCTATGTGAGCTTCCATCGGGGACTGGCAGTCGCTTCGCTGGGCGGACTGCAATGCTATGATGCGGACGGCAGCCAGATCGCCATGGTGCAGAACCAGATGGACCCGCCGGTGGCGCTGGGAAACCGCTCCACTGCCATGAGCTTCGGCGTTGGCGGGAGCACCATCACCACCGTCCACTATCGCAAGGGGGAGCAGGCTTCCATTGCGGTTCCCGGCAGCCTTGTGGATGCCGACCTGTCCGCAGATGGCTGTATCGGCTATTGCTCTGTCCAGCCCGGCTATAAGAGCGTCCTCACGGCGCTTGACAGCGAGGGCGGCGAGGTTTACAGCTGGTATTCCTCCACAAGATTTTTCGGCCCCTGCGCCATTTCCGAAAAGGCCGCAGAGCTTTGCGCCGTAGCCCCCGATATTGAGGCAAGCGGCTTCGGCACCACCGCCGTCATGTTTGCCACCGATGCGCAGGAGCCTCTGGCAGAGCTCTCGCTCGGCAGCGATATGATTTATGACCTGAGCTTTATCGGCCGCCGCCGTTTGTGCGCCGTTGGGGAAACGCAGCTGCATTTCTTCGACAGCGACGGCAAGCACTACACGACCTACCCCTATGGCGGCAGCGAGCTTCTCGACTATGATCTCGGCGGCAGCGGCTTTGCCGCGATTGTGCTCGACACCAATCAGGTGGGCGGACGCTTCCGCGTTGTTACGCTGAACGGAAGCGGGCAGGAGCTTGCCAGCCTTTCTCTTGATGAGGAGATTCGCGGCATCAGCGCCAACGGCGGCTATCTTGCCGTGCTTACCACCCATAGCCTGCGGGTATACGACAGCAAGCTCCATCTGTGCTACACCGAGGAGAACGCGGGCTTTGCCTCCGCTGTCTGCGTGCAGGCCGATGGCGCCGCCCTGCTCATTGAGGGCAGCACGGCCCGCCGGGTCAGATGACCGTTTTCCCCCTATTTCGCACGACCCATTGATTATGATATAACTTAGCGTTTTCCGGAAGGGAGGTTTCCCGATGAAACCCACACTTTGTTCCAGATGTAAAAAGAATGTAGCCGTCATCTTCATCACGAAGATCGAAAACGGCCAATCCACCAACGAAGGTCTTTGCCTGAAGTGCGCCAAGGATCTGGGCATCAAGCAGGTCGATGATATTGTCCGCCAGATGGGCATATCCGATGAAGACCTTGAAAATATGACCACCGAAATGTCCTCTATGCTGGGTATGCAGCAGGGTGAGGCAGAGGATGACGATGATATGTCCAGCCAGACTGCGACCTTCCCGTTCCTCAATAAGCTCTTCGGCGGCGGAGCGAGCGATGATCTGCCCGTTCCCCAGCCCCCCAAGGAGTCGGAGCGTGCCGCTGCCAAGGATAAGAGCCCTGCGAAGAAAAAAAGAAAATTCCTGGATGCATACTGCCTGAATCTGACCGAAAAAGCCAGAGAGGGCGGGCTGGATCACATTGTCGGCCGCGAGGTGGAGACTGAGCGCGTCATTCAGATCCTCAACCGCCGCCAGAAGAATAATCCCTGCCTGATCGGTGAGCCGGGCGTCGGCAAGACTGCCATCGCCGAGGGATTAGCCCAACGCATTGCCGAGGGCGCGGTGCCCTTCAAGCTGCGCGATAAGGAGGTCTTCCTGCTGGATATGACCGCCCTTGTGGCGGGCACCCAGTTCCGCGGACAGTTTGAAAGCCGCATGAAGAGCCTGATCGGGGAGATCAAGGCCAGCGGCAACATCATTCTGGTGATCGACGAGGTGCACAACCTTGTGGGCGCGGGAGATGCCGAAGGCTCCATGAATGCCGCCAATATTCTCAAGCCCGCTCTGTCACGCGGCGAGGTGCAGGTCATTGGTGCAACCACCTTCACGGAATATCGAAAGTATATTGAAAAGGATGCCGCGCTCGAGCGCCGTTTCCAGCCGGTCACCGTGGTCGAGCCGACCATTGATGAGGCCATTGCCATCATCCGCGGCATTTCCCACTATTATGAGCAGTTCCATTCCGTGCGCATTCCCCCGGAAATCGCACGGCAGACCGTTCTGCTGTCCGAACGCTATATCACCGACCGTTTCCTGCCCGATAAGGCCATCGACCTGCTGGACGAGGCCTGCTCGGATATGAACCTGCGCTGCAAGGAAATCTCCCGCCGCGCAGAGCTGAAAAAAGAGCATGATGATCTCGAACTGGAGATCAAAATGCTCAGTGAAAATACGGATTCCGCTGATTTTGAGCGTCTGGCAAACCTGCGCAGCAAGCTGTGCAATGTGGATAACGAGCTTGCCGAGCTGGAAAAGACCCCGCCTCCCATGCTCACGCTGGAAAATCTGGCGCGGATCATTGAGCTGTGGACAAAAATTCCCGCCTCCAAGATTCAGGCGCAGGAATACACCCAGCTCAAGGAGCTGGGCGACCGCCTCAAGCAGCGGGTCATCGGACAAGATGCAGCTATTGAGAGCATCTGCAATGCCATCCGCCGCAGCCGTGTGGGTATTTCCTCCAAGAAGCGGCCGGTATCCTTCATCTTTGTCGGCTCCACCGGCGTGGGCAAGACCTATCTTGTCAAGTGCCTTGCGGAGGATATGTTCGATTCCGTGGATTCTCTGGTGCGCGTGGATATGTCCGAGTATATGGAGAAGCATTCTGTCTCCAAGCTCATCGGCTCTCCTCCCGGCTATGTGGGCTATGATGAGGCCGGTCAGCTCACCGAGAAGATTCGCCGCCGTCCCTATTCCGTCATTCTCTTTGACGAAATCGAGAAGGCGCACCCGGATGTCATGAACATCCTCCTGCAAATTCTGGACGATGGCCGCATCACCGATGCGCAGGGCCGCGTGGTCAACTTTGAGAATACCATCATTGTCATGACCTCCAACGCAGGCTCCGAGCATAAGGGCGGCAGCGTCGGCTTCAACCACAGCATCACCGAGCAGTCCACGGAAAAGGCCATGAAGGCTCTGTCCGAATTCCTCCGCCCGGAATTCATCAACCGCGTGGACGAGGTCATCTGCTTCAACCGCCTGTCCGAAGAAAACTTCCGCGGCATTGCTGAAATCATGCTCCGCGAGCTGCGCGATGCACTGGAGGAGCGGGAAATCCACCTGCAATGGAAACCCGAGGTCATCGATTACCTCGTGGACAAGTCCTACTCCGTCACCTACGGCGCAAGAAACCTCCGCCGCACCATCCAGCGCGACATCGAAAACCCGATGGCCCAGCGCATCATCGACAGCTACGAAAACCCCATCACCCAAATGCAGATTCGTGCAGAGGACGGGAAAATCGTTCTCGATGCACTATAATGACACAGGGGACGGTTCTGCGTGCTAAGCACACAGAACCGTCCCCTGTGTTGCAAGTAGGTACATGCTGCACAGATAAATGGTTGACAACGTACATATGATGTGATAATCTTTGCATAGAATAAAAGAAGAGGTGAACGACAATATGGGTACACAGGCCAATCTGAATATCCGCACGGATGCGGAGATCAAGGCGGCTGCCGAGCAGCTTTTTGGGGCGCTGGGGCTTTCCATGTCCACGGCAGTGAATATTTTTCTCCGTCAGGCGATCCGGCAGGGTGGGCTGCCTTTTGAGGTGAAGCTCGATATCCCCAATGAGACTACGGCTGCCGCTATTGCCGAGGGACGCGCCCTGCTGCGGGACAAAAACGCCAAGGGCTATACAGATATGGACGATCTGAGGGCGGCATTGGAGGTATGAGCTACGATTAGTCCTCAATCGCGTCGGCCAGTCATTCAGAGCTGTTTGGATAAACAACACGGGGACGCTTCTGCGTGTATTGCACACAGAAGTGTCCCCGGTGTAGTTTGTTGTGTTATGGAACCCCTGCTTATGCCCGAGCCAGAAGGTCCTCGATGCGGTCGGTGCGCTCCCAGGGGAGGTCGAGTTCGGGGCGGCCGAAGTGGCCGTAGGAGGCGGTCTGCTGGTAGATGGGGCGGCGAAGGTCGAGTGTGCGGATGATGGAGGCGGGGCGGAGGTCGAAGCATTCGGCGACGAGCTGGGAAAGACGTGCCTCAGGCAGCTTGCCGGTGCCATAGGTGTCTACCAGAACGCTGACGGGCTGCGCAACGCCGATGGCGTAGGCAAGCTCGATCTGGCACTTCTTTGCAAGGCCTGCGGCAACAATGTTCTTGGCAATGTAGCGTGCCATATAGGCGGCAGAGCGGTCAACCTTGGTGGGGTCCTTGCCGGAGAAGGCGCCGCCACCGTGGGCTGCATAGCCGCCGTAGGTATCGACAATGATCTTTCTGCCGGTCAGGCCGGAGTCACCCACAGGGCCGCCAATGACAAAACGACCGGTGGGGTTTACATAATATTTGGTGTTCTCGTGCAGCAGGCGGGAGGGCAGGTTGGGCTTGATGATCTCCTCGATCACGGCCTCGCGCAGCTGGGCGATGGGGATATCGGCGCTGTGCTGGGTGGAGACGACCACGGAGTCGATGGCAATGGGGTTGCCTTCGCCGTCATAGCCCACAGAGACCTGACTCTTGCCGTCGGGGCGGAGCCAGTCGAACTTGCCTTCCTTGCGGGCGGCGGTGAGTGCCTTGGTCAGGTTGTGCGCAAAGGAGATGGGGGCGGGCATCAGCTCTTTGGTCTCATCGCAGGCGAAGCCGAACATCATGCCCTGATCACCGGCGCCGTTGGTGCTTTCGTCGTCATAGGAGTTGTTGACGCCCATGGCGATATCGCCGGACTGCTCATCAATGGCGGTCAGGATGGCGCAGGTGTCGGCATCGAAGCCGCAGTCGCCGTTGTAGCCGATGCGCTTAATGGTATCTCTGGCAACGCGGGGGATATCCACATAGCAGTTGGTGGAGATTTCGCCCATGACGAGCACCATGCCGGTGGTGGTTGCGCATTCGCAGGCCACACGCGCCATGGGGTCCTGTGCGATAATGGCATCAAGAACGCCGTCGGAAATCTGGTCGCAGACCTTATCGGGATGCCCCTCGGTCACGGATTCTGAGGTAAAGATTCTTTTATAGTCCATAATATACCTTCCTTTACAGTAAAAAAACACACTCTGCAAGACAGAGTGCGAAAATAGCCGTTTCCTCATCTGTCGATTGACTCGTCGGAATTAGCACCTTGCATAAGCAGGTTGCCGGGCTTCATCGGGCCGATCCCTCCGCCACTCTGGATAAGGTATGAAATTACAGGTAAATTATATCAGATGATAGGAATTTGTCAAGAGGAAAGTCGATTTTTCAGAGCTTCATGTTCCTGTTTTCAATAGCGCTTGACAAGCGCTGAATTGATGGTATAATACAAACAAAGAGGGTGCTGCCGATAGACGGTTAGCTCCCCAAGTTGTGGATAGAAGTAACCGCTATGCTTGGTCGGCTGGGGCGGTTACTTCTTTTTTGTAATCTGAATGATCAGACCGGCAAGGCCAATAAGTACCAAACAGAACTGAAAAGTTTCTGTGAGTGACATCTGACCACCCCCTTCCCGATTCGGGCAGAGGGCAAGAAGTTCACCCTCTGC
>JAZQOW010000089.1:0-9798 GCA_045628065.1 Faecousia sp. | reverse complement strand
GAGAAGGTGCTCCTTGGTCTGAGCCATGGGGCCGTCGGTGGAAGCGATAACAAGGATAGCGCCGTCCATCTGAGCAGCACCGGTGATCATGTTCTTGATATAGTCGGCGTGGCCCGGGCAGTCAACGTGAGCATAGTGACGAGCAGCGGTTTCGTACTCAACGTGAGCGGTGTTGATGGTGATCCCACGTTCTCTTTCTGCCGGAGCCTTATCGATGGAAGAATAGTCGGTGTAGTCAGCCTTGCCCTGGAAAGCAAGATACTTGGTGATAGCAGCGGTCAGGGTGGTCTTGCCATGGTCGATATGACCGATGGTGCCGATGTTTACATGGGGCTTATCCTTGATAAATTTTTGCTTAGCCATTGAATTATCCTCCTGTAAGAAATATAAAAACTTTCAAAATTACTATTAAACTTGCCGTTAATTATGATACAACATAAATCGCAGAAAAACAAGAGAAAAATTAATAGTGATATCCTCTTTTCGCAATAATTTCATCCTGTATGCTTTTCGGCAGCTCAATATAGTGGCTGGGCTCCATGGAATACTGTCCACGGCCCTGCGTTTTTGAGCGAAGATCGGTCGCATAACCAAACATTTCACTCAGCGGGACATTGGCATCGATCTGAGCGCTTCCGTTGCGGGGAAGCATGCCCAAGATGTTGCCGCGCCGGGAGGAGATATCGCCGATAACATCGCCGGTATATTCCTCGGGGACGATCACGGAAACCTTCATGATGGGTTCAAGAATGACAGGCTGTGCCTTGCGGCAAGCGTCCTTGAAGGCCATGGAACCGGCAATCTTGAATGCCAGCTCAGAGGAGTCCACCTCATGATAGGAACCGTCCAACAGAGTAACCTTAACATCGACAACACGATAGCCTGCCAGAATACCGGCCTGCATCGCGCCCTGGATGCCGTCGCTGACCGCAGGAATATATTCCTTGGGAATTGCGCCGCCAACCACCTTATCGATGAATTCGTAGCCCTTACCGGATTCGTTGGGCTCCACATGGATCTTGACATGACCGAACTGGCCCTTGCCGCCGGACTGGCGGACGTAGCGGGTATCCATATCGGCTTCGGTGCGGATGGTCTCCTTGTAGGCAACCTGCGGGAAGCCAACATTGGCTTCCACCTTGAATTCCCGCAGAAGGCGATCCACAATGATCTCCAGGTGAAGCTCACCCATACCGGCAATAATGGTCTGTCCGGTTTCACTGTCGGTGTAATGTTTAAAGGTAGGGTCTTCCTCACACAGCTTTTGCAGTGCAATTCCCATCTTCTCCTGACCGACCTTGGTCTTGGGCTCAATTGCCACGCGGATGACGGGCTCGGGGAAAACCATAGACTCTAAGATGATGGGGTGCTTTTCATCGCAGAGCGTATCGCCGGTGGTCGTGTTGTGTACACCCACAACTGCTGCAATATCGCCGGAATAAACCGTGTCGATATCTTCGCGGTGGTTGGCGTGCATCAGCAGCAGCTTGCCGAGACGCTCACGCTTCTGCTTGGTAGAATTCAGCACCGTTTTGCCCTTCTCTGCCGTGCCGGAATAGACGCGGAAGAAGCAGAGCTTGCCGACAAAGGGGTCCGTAGCGATCTTGAATGCGAGCGCAGAGAAGGGCGCTTCATCCGATGCGGGACGGAAATCTTCTTCATCGGTGCGGGGATTTGTGCCGGTGATGCCTTTCTTATCGAGAGGCGACGGCATATAGGCCACGATGGCATCCAGCAGCTCCTGCACACCCTTGTTGCGGTAGGATGTGCCGCAGGTAACGGGAACCATACGAACGGCAATGGTGGCTTTACGGATAGCAGCGCGGATCATGTCCTCGGGTATATCCTCGCCATTGAGAAACAGCTCCATGATTTCGTCATCCTCATCGGAGACAGCCTCAATCAGCTTTTCTCTGTATTCCTCGGCCTGATCAAGCAGGTCCTCGGGAATATCTTCTTCGCGATAGTCCTTGCCGAGTTCATCATAGAAGACATAAGCCTTCATCTTGACAAGGTCTATCACGCCTTTAAAATCGGCCTCTGCGCCGATGGGTAATTGTATTGGGACCGCGTTGCATCTCAGCCGTTCGTGCATCATTTTGAGAACGTTGAAATAATCCGCGCCCATGATATCCATCTTGTTGACATATACCATACGGGGTACATTGTACTTGTCGGCCTGACGCCAAACCGTTTCAGTCTGAGGTTCAACGCCGCCCTTTGCGCATAGGACCGTGACGGAACCATCGAGAACTCGGAGGCTGCGCTCCACCTCTACGGTGAAGTCCACATGACCCGGAGTGTCGATGATATTGATGCGGCAGCCATTCCAAAAACAGGTGGTAGCAGCAGAGGTAATGGTGATGCCTTTCTCCTGCTCCTGGGCCATCCAGTCCATTGTGGCCGAGCCTTCGTGGGTTTCGCCCAGCTTATAGGTGCGGCCGGTATAGAAAAGGATGCGCTCTGTGGTTGTGGTTTTGCCTGCATCAATATGCGCCATGATACCAATATTTCGGGTATTCTCAAGTGTGTATTCTCTCGGCATAGAAATGCTCCTTCGTTACCAACGGAAATGAGCAAACGCCTTGTTGGCTTCGGCCATCTTGTGGGTATCTTCGCGCTTCTTAACGGATGCACCGGCATTGTTGCAGGCATCCATGATTTCAGCAGCCAGACGCTCTTTCATGGTTTTTTCGCCGCGCTTGCGGGAATAAGCGGTAAGCCAGCGCAGACCAAGGGTCTGACGACGGTCGGGCTTGACTTCGATAGGCTCCTGATAGTTGGCGCCGCCGACACGACGGGTCTTGACCTCCAGGGCGGGCATGATATTTTCCATAGCCTGCTGGAAAGCCTCAAGGCCGTTCTTACCGGTTTTCTGCTCAACGATTTCAAAAGCACCGTAGACAACCTTCTGTGCTACGCCCTTCTTGCCATCGAGCATGATGCTGTTGACGAGCTTCGTTACCAGAACCGAATTATACATAGGATCGGGCAGAACCTCTCTCTTGGGAACATTACCTCTTCTGGGCACTTCGCTTCCCTCCTTCATAAAATGATTTCATAGGTACTTCAAAGGGCTGAACCCTTCGTTGGTGCCTGCCAAGAGGATTTATACAATCTATATAAAAACGCTTGGCAAGGCGCTGCCTTGCAAAAAGGCGTGGAGTAATCAGTTGTGGTGAAGAAAATTACTTCTTCTTAGCCTTGGGCTTCTTAGCACCATACTTGGAGCGGGACTGCATACGGCCCTGAACACCCTGGGTATCGAGGGTACCACGGATGATGTGGTAACGGACACCGGGAAGGTCCTTTACACGGCCGCCGCGGATAAGAACGACGGAGTGCTCCTGCAGGTTGTGGCCGACACCGGGGATATAAGCAGAAACTTCATATCCATTGGTGAGGCGGACACGGGCGATCTTTCTCAGAGCGGAGTTCGGCTTCTTAGGGGTGGTAGTTCTGACGGCAGTGCAGACGCCTCTCTTCTGCGGGGAAGACAGATCGGTAGCTCTGTTCTTCAGCGTGTTGAGACCCTTCTGCAGAGCGGGAGCCGTGGACTTGTAGGTGGCCTGTTCTCTGCCCTTTCTGACCAGCTGGTTAAAAGTAGGCATAGGTTTCTCCTTTCTTAAAAAATAGCTGTTTCCAGCAGATATATTGTCCCGGAATACGGTAAAATATTCCGATAGGACCGAAATTTGACGGCTTACCGGAGAATTCCGGCTGCCGCTGCGCCAACGTCGATGCCGCAGGCATTGCCAAGATCGAGCATTTGGGGCACAAGGACGCAGGAAACGCCGAGGCTTTCGCACAGGGCTTCCAGCGGCTCTGTCAGGCGGGGGTCGGCATCCTCAGCGAGAAAAACCTTCCTCACAGTACCGGAGGACAGCGCACGGCGCAGCTGCTTGATGCCAACAATTCGCTTGGCGGTTTTCAATTCATCAAGCACGGTTCGTACCTCCTTTTCGGCAATGATATCATTGCCCATACAATTTGGCATTATAGCAGAATATACAAGAATAGTCAACAAAAATCTCTGTTTTGCCGAAAAAATTTTGCCAAAAATGTTTTTGTCCCCGAAAAATCAGGGGGCATTCTTTTCCGGCGAAAAAATGCTCCCCATGAAACCGATGAAACGGTTCCATGGGGAGCAAAAAGATTCAGAATTGAATTAGGTCATCCAAGCTGAGAAAAACGCATGATAATTGTTGCAATCTGAGCGCGGGGAGCGTTTGCCTTGGGGTTGAGGAGGGTGGCACCGGTGGTCTTTACGCCGGTGATGAGGCCCTTCTGCGTTGCCCAGATCAGGGCATTTTCTGCATATGCGCCTGCCGTAGCTGCATCGGGGAACTCCAGCTTGCCATCTATCGCGGGGCTTCCTTCGTAGCGGTAGAGAATGGCAGCAATCTGCTCGCGGGAGATTTCACGGTTGGGCAGGAACGTGCCGTCAGAATAGCCTGTGACGATGCCGTTTTCGGCTGCCCACAGGACGGCCTTGGTATAGTATCTGCCGTCTTCCACATCGGAGAATTGCTTATCTGTGGTAAACGCAGGCTCTCCGGCAATGCGGTAGAGGATGGTAACGAGCTGACCGCGGGTGACGGTGCCGCTCGGGTTGAAGATGCCGTCGGAAATGCCCTTCATCAGGCCGGTTTCCACGCAGTAGTCAATGCCTGCATGTGCCCAGGTGCCCGCCATGGGTACATCGGTGAAGCCCTTGGAGGGGCAGGCTTCGCCGCCATCGCACACATAGTCTGCGCCCTTTTCGGTCGTTACGGTGACGGTGAAATCGCCGGAAATCTTCGTAATGCGATAGCCTGCGCCGGTCTCCTCGGGGAGCTTGATGTTCTTGTAGTTCTTGGGCTCTGCAGTGACATCCTTGAGCACATAGCCGGGGGCAAGAACCACTTCAAAGTTCACCTGACCATCGCCGGAGGCATCGATCTCGCCGGTGTCGCCGCTGCGGGCATAGGTGGCAGCAGCCTTTTCGACCTTGGGGCTGTCCTCTGCCTGAGATTCATAAACCGTGACAGATGCACCTGCATCACAGGCAAAGTTGATGACATAGGCCTTAAGGCCACAGACGGTGCAAGCGCCGTTTACGAAGTTATGCTGAAGCTTTTCGGTAATTTCATCCACATAGCTGATGCCGCACTTGGAGCAGGTGTAGGTGGTGTAGCCCTTTTCGGTGCAGGTAGGAGCAGTTACAACCGCTTTGTAATCATGTTCGCAGGTGGATGCTTTGGTAACTACGGTGACAGTAAAGTCGCCGGTAATCTTGGTAATGCGGTAGCCGGTACCTGTTTCTGCCGGAAGCTTGAGGTTCTTATAATTATTGGGTTCGGCAGTAACGGAAACGAGTTCATAGCCGTCATCAACTGCAACAACGAAATTGACCTGACCATCACCTGATGCGTCGATCTCGCCTGTGTCGCTGTTGCGGGCATAGGCAGAAGCGGCCTTCTCCGTCTTGGGGCTGTCTTCGGCCTGAGAATCATAGACCGTGACAGAAGCGTGTTCATCACATATGAAGGTAGCAACAAAGGCTTTCAGGCCGCAGTACTTGCACTCGCCGTTCACAAATTCATGAGCAACAGGATCGGTCTCGTCTGCTACGTAGCTGTCGCCGCAGGAGCAGGTGAAGGTTGTGTAGCCGCCCTTGGTGCAGGTGGGCGCGGTAACAACTGCCGCATAGTCATGGACATGGGGCTGAGGTGCGCCGCCGACATCTTCGAAGCTCAGGGTATCGACCATAAAGACGTAGCCCTCGGTCATGCCGGTGTATGCGTCAATCGCAATTTTGTCAGCCTCGATGCCGGTATCAACATAAGAGAATATCTCTGTGAATTCTTCACCATTGGCAGAACGGAAGCAGGCGTAACTGGTTCCTTCCTTGATAATTCTGAACCAGTAGGTGCCGGCAGAGGAGAAGCCGGGCGAGGAATTCATGTCAGCGCTATCAGCAGCAAGCTCGCCGCCTATGCGCAGGAAATTCTGGAAAGCACCATCACCGCCGCGAATACCAGCACAGTTATTGTAGTCCTGCATGGCGTAGAAGCCGAAGAACTGATAATAGCCGTTGCCGGCACTGCCGGTACTGAAATTAAACTTTAGTGTTGCCTGCCAATCGCCTTCGACAGGAATCAGAACAAGATCCTTAGGCGTGGTTGCTGCATCACCGGATAGCTGGCCGTTGCAAGGCTCAAAAGCATCCTTCGTGGTAATCATGTACAGGCCTTCCCCTGCCCGGATTTCGGTGACAGTCTTGTTTACAACCTCAAAGCGGTCAGCGGATGCCGCGTCTTTGAAATCAATATCATCGGGCACGGTTGCACCGATTCTCGGGATGCGTTTGGTTTTAGTCTCGCCGCAGCGTGCACAGGTGTAGGTCATCAGACCGGCGCTTTCCTCTGTTGCCGGTGTTGTGATCTTCCCTTCGTCCCAGTCGTGTCCCAAGGCATCTACATAGGTATCCACAACCACTTTTTTGCAGCCCTCTACGGTGCATTTATGGGTCGTATAGCCGCGCTCGGTGCAGGTGGGAGCGGTAACAATATCCTGATACACATGCTCATGATCGACATTTTCGATCACATTGGGCTTGCCCACGGCCTGATTGGTATAGACCGTTCCGGCCTTCAGCTCAACGCCCTTCATCTTCATCAGCTCGGAAACACTGACGATTTCATAGCCCTGCTCGATCAGCTCAGGAACCAGCGTCTCTACTGCCTGTGCCGTATAGTCATAGGTCTCGTGGAACAGAATGATAGAGCCATCCTGAATGCCGTTACGCACCGTTCTCAGGACGCTATTGTAGTTGCCGTTGTTCCAGTCGCCGCTGTCAAGGCTCCAGTTGATCAGGGGAGCGCCTGCGGCCTGCTGGACTGTATTGTTGGTACTGCCATAGGGCGGGCGGATCAAAGTTTCTGCATTGCCGGAAATCGGCTCCAGCCAGGCATTGGTTTTTGCGATTTCTTCCTTGATCTGTGCTGCACTCATATTGGTCAGGTACGGGTGAGTAAAGGAATGGTTGCCCAACTCACAGCCGAGAGAATAGGCTCTCTTGATCTCATCAACATTGGAGCTGTTGATTTTCTCGCCCCAGTAGAAATAGGTGCAGTGCATGCCATATTTCTCAAGAACATCCATGATTCTCTGAGAGGAAGCCGTGGGTGCTGTGCCAACAGGGCCGTCGTCAAAGGTGAATGCTACCAGCTTCTTGGAGGAATCGATCCAGGAAACATCCGCCTGATTGACCCAGGGATCGGCGGCTTGTGCCTTGGGGAAATTAACAGAACCGACGACAAGGAAAAACACGCATAATAAACTGCAAATTCTCATCCATTTTCCGCGAAACATAGAATAATCTCCTTTCATTTTCCTTTAGAAATTACAAAAAGAGAGACGTTATTCGCGTCTCTCTTTTTTGTATCAGAATATTAGCCGATTGCTTCAGCAGTAGCAACTGCAACAGCAACAGTAGCGCCGACCATGGGGTTGTTGCCCATGCCGAGGAAGCCCATCATTTCCACGTGAGCGGGAACGGAGGAGGAACCTGCAAACTGTGCGTCAGAGTGCATACGACCCATGGTATCGGTCATGCCGTAGGAAGCGGGGCCTGCTGCCATGTTGTCGGGGTGGAGGGTACGGCCTGTGCCGCCGCCGGAAGCAACGGAGAAGTACTTCTTGCCCTGCTCAATGCATTCCTTCTTGTAGGTGCCTGCAACGGGATGCTGGAAGCGGGTGGGGTTGGTGGAGTTACCGGTGAGGGAAACATCAACACCCTCGAAGTGCATGATTGCAACGCCTTCACGGACGTCATCGCAGCCGTAGCAGCGTACGTTTGCGCGCTCGCCGTCGGAGTATGCGATTTCATTGACAATATTGAGCTCGCCGGTGTAGTAATCGAACTTGGTCTGAACATAGGTGAAGCCGTTGATACGGGAGATGATCTGGGCTGCGTCTTTGCCGAGACCGTTGAGGATAACGCGGAGGGGCTCTTTACGTGCCTTGTTGGCATTCTTAACGATACCGATAGCGCCTTCAGCTGCTGCGAAGGACTCGTGGCCTGCGAGGAATGCGAAGCACTTGGTGTCGTCGCTCAGAAGCATTGCGCCGAGGTTGCCGTGGCCGAGGCCGACCTTACGGTCGTCTGCGACGGAACCGTCGAGGCAGAAGGACTGGAGTCCGATACCGATTGCCTTTGCGGCTTCGGCAGCGGTTTTAACGCCGGACTTGATAGCGATGGCTGCGCCTACGCAGTATGCCCAGCATACGTTTTCAAAGCAGATGGGCTGAATGCCCTTAACGATTTCGTACGGGTCGAAGCCCTTGGCCTGGCAGAGCTCTCTGCACTCTTCAACAGAGCTGAGACCGTACTGTGCGAGGACGCCGTTAATCTTGTTGATTCTTCTATCGTAGTTTTCAAACAGTGCCATTATTTCGTCCTCCTATATTATTCGCAGCGCGGATCAATGTACTTGACAGCGGCATCCCACTGACCGTAATGACCTGTTGCCTTCTTCATTGCCTCGTTGGCATCGGTGCCCTTCTTGATGAAGTCCATCATTTTGCCGAGAGAAACGAACTCGTAGCCGATAACCTCGTCCTTGTCGTTGAGAGCCATCTTTGTGCAGTAGCCCTCGGTCATCTCGAGGTAACGGGGTCCTTTTTCCTTGGTGGCGAACATTGTGCCGACCTGGCTGCGAAGGCCCTTACCGAGGTCTTCGAGAGAAGCGCCGACTGCAAGACCGCCCTCGGAGAAGGCAGACTGGCTGCGGCCGTAAACGATCTGGAGGAAGAGCTCGCGCATTGCGGTGTTGATTGCATCGCAGACGAGGTCGGTGTTGAGAGCCCCAAGAAGAGTCTTGCCGATGAGGATTTCGCATGCCATAGCTGCGGAATGAGTCATACCGGAGCAGCCGAGAGTCTCAACGAGTGCTTCTTCAATGATGCCGTCTTTAACATTGAGAGTGAGCTTGCATGCGCCCTGCTGAGGAGCACACCAGCCGATGCCGTGGGTGAAGCCGCTGACGTCGGCAATCTGCTTTACCTGAACCCATTTGCCCTCCTCGGGGATGGGGGCGGGACCGTGATATGCGCCTTTGGCTACGGGGCACATATTCTTTACTTCTGTAGTATAAGTCATAGATATATACCTTTCAAAAAATAAAATTACTTAATCAGGGATTTTCCGGTCATTTCTGCCGGCTGTGAAAGCTCCATAACGGTGAGGATGGTGGGCGCGATATCCGCGAGACGGCCTTCCTCGAGCTCTATGCCCTCTTTGCATACAACGAAGGGCACCGGGTTGGTGGTATGGGCGGTATTGACCTTTCCGTCGGGGTTAAGCATGCAGTCGGCGTTGCCGTGGTCCGCGGTAACGAGGAGGGTGAGGTCATCGTGCTTTGCGCACTCAGCCATTATTCTGCCCATGCAGGCGTCGACCGTTTCAACAGCGGTGACGGCGGCGGGCATGATGCCGGTGTGACCGACCATATCGCAGTTAGCGAAGTTGCAGACGATAAGATCGTAGTTATCGGAGGCAATTGCCTCAACGCACTTATCGCAAACCTTTTCGGCGCTCATCTGAGGAATGAGGTCGTAGGTCGGGAACTCCTTCGGGGAGGGAACCAGGCAGCGGTCTTCGCCCTCTGTCTGCTTTTCGACTCCGCCGTTGAAGAAGAAGGTCACGTGGGCATACTTCTCCGTTTCGGCAACGCGAAACTGCTTGAGCCCCATTGCGGAGATCGTATCGCCGAGGGTGTCCTTTATCTCCTCGGGGGGATAGGCGATGGGGAG
>JAZQOW010000088.1:0-4745 GCA_045628065.1 Faecousia sp. | reverse complement strand
GTGGCGGCGAGCCCGGAATTTTTCTAGTTTATACGGAGAATTTATTGATTTCATTCATCTGAAAAAGGGCGGATTTTGGCATAAAAAAAGCGCCGGAAACCGTTGCGGCGCAACGACTTTCGGCGTTTTGGAGTGTTACTTGAAAATCTACTTAAAAGTGAAATTCGGAAAATATAAATTTCATGTTTGGCATGAAAAATCCGGTGGTCGGTTTGGATGATTCCTGACTCCCTCACTCTGCTTCGTGAAGGTGATCACTGCTTCGATATTTTCATTCATGGCATTTGTCAGCCGGAGCGGCGATAGGTGCAGCGCTGAGCGTTAACACGCATTTTTGGGGAAAAAGATGCAGGTTAGAATCAAAACAGTGCTGATTTGGTTATATGGTACTCCGGCTGGAAACGGTGAGACCGGAATGCTTTGTTATGGTAAGAGATAAATACAGTATATTGGATATATCGCTTCTGATAGCTGTCACTTAAATGTCGTTATCTGAAAATGAATAACAGTAAATTACAAATAATTATATGCAGATTATGTGCGGATTTGCTGTTAAAAATGAATTAGAAATAATAAAACACAACGATGATAAATGCTCAATCGCTTGACGTGCGCAGGGTCAGCGGTTCGAGTCCGTTATCGTCCACCATATTGGGACCGGAAACGTGAGGTTTCCGGTCCTTTTTTGTTGTTTTTGGGAACTTTTGGAGCGGGTTGGTGGGTGGTGGGGTGAGTGTGTCTGTAATTTGTCACAAACGGCGAAGGAATGTTATTTGGGAGGCTTTTTGGCGGGGATGATCTGGATGGACTTGGAGGCGGCGATGATTTCGGTGTCGGCGAGGTGCTTGTATACGCTGTCGGTGGTGTGAATGTCTTTGTGGCCGACCTGGCGGCGGAGGATGTCTTGGGGCATGCCGGATTTGGAGGCTTTGGTGACATAGGTGTGCCTTGCGTAGTAGGGTGTTTTTTCGCCCAGGTTCAGAGCTTCGCGGAGTTCGGGGTATTCGCGGGACTCCCAGTTGGCGTAGACGTGGTTGCCGGGGTAACCGTCGATGAGGCGGGTGGCGCCGGGCTTGATGGTGGACAGAAGACGCAGCTCCTGATAGTCGGAAAGGCCGTAGGCGGCTACGGCAATGCAGCGGTCACGGCCGGTTTCTGACTTGGAACCGGATATGAAGTAATCGGCCTTGCAGTTATCCAGCGTTGCGGTGAAAAGGTCGATGGGGCGGCAGCCGGTGGCGATGAGGATGCGCAGGATGGCAGCCTGGGGAAGGGTGCAATCGGAGATCCGCTGGAGCTCTTCGTCGGTAAAGGGGACACGCTTTGTCTTCTGCTGGGCGACGGTATCCAGGAAGGCGGCGTGATTCTGGTTGATGATCGTCTGCTCCAGGGCCCATTTGGACAGGGAGCCGAAAAGCTGCATGACCTTGCCGATCATGGACACGGAGTACCCGGCGTCTTCCATCTTCATGATGACGCCGGTGAAATCGGATTTGCGCAGGGTGCGGAATTTGCGGGAATACAGAGACTCGCAGTGCTTATAGGCAGAGGTGTAGTCGTTCTGGTGGGATTTGGAGAGCTTGCGGAAGTAGGCAGGCTTCCAGCGCTCGTAGACCTGCTCAAAGGTCAGATTGTAGTTATCGGTAACATCCTGGTCTACCAGGCGGTCAAGGGCCTTCTGCGCTTCGGCGTAGGTCTTGAAGGTGCCGATGGAGATGCCGTTTTTGCGGGATTCATAGGGCTTTTGCCTGTTGCCGGAGTGCTTGCAGATGCTGCCGGAGCCGTTGATGCGCTTTTTGCGCTTGCGCTCGGTGGGCGTCTGCTTTTTTCCGCAGAAGGGGCAGAATGCAAAATCATCTTGAATTTCCAAAGAACATTTTGCGTTTTTACAGATCATCTTTCGTTTTCTCCTTTCTGCGTTCGTAGAGACTGCCGATCTTTTCTTCCATATACTCGATATCCTCCGGTATGTCGCAGGGGGAAAGCCTGCCGGAGGCCAGGAGGCTGTCTTTCATCAGGCAGGCTTCCATGTAGAGCTCACGGCGCTGATCTTCGGGGAAGGAGGCGACGAGGCCCATGAAAAGGACCAGCGCTTCGATGTCACCATCCCAATCCGTCGCAAGCCAGTGCATGATTCGGCTGCAGCGGGCGGAGAGGTTGTTGTATTCCCGGCCGCCTTCGGTTTCGTCCAGCAGGCCGGAGAAAATGGTCATGATGTTGAAATGGATGGAGTTCTTGGCACGAATGATGTTTGCGATGCCGGGATCCCGCTCGCCGCGCTCGTATTTCCGGACAGCATCGGGGCTTATATCCAGCATGTAGGCAACCTGAAGGGCAGAGAGGCCGCGGCGCTCACGGAGGCGACGGAGGTTGGAACCGAGGACGGAAAGGATCTCTTTATCTGTCATGATCATCACCAACAAGACAAAATGTATTTATGCCTGCCAAAAATGCAGGCATGATTTTTTACATGCAGCGATACAAAATGTACTGCCGTGGGGGGAAATGTCTGATAGTATGTATGCATACATACCTACTATGGGAAAGGGGAACGCAGATGGACGAGAAACGGCAGGAAGCATGGCGGCTTCTGGAGGAAATGGACGAAGACCTGATACGCGAATGGATCGGGTGGGTGGAAATCGGGGCCGTGCCGGATCCGGTGGGAAGCTTCGCTGCGTTCCCGGAAGGAGTAAAGACACCGGCGGGGATCGCAGCGGTGTAAGTTGTTCCGGAGGATTTGCACTTAAAGTGCAAGAAGCGTGCGAAGGTAGGAAGTATACTTACAATAAATGCTGTGCAAAATGAAAGTTTCGCTGATTTCCTGCCGTGTGCTTGACCGGAATTTGAACTAAGTTTTAGTTAGGTTTAATTATTTAGTTAAGTTTGAACTAAGTTTAGTTAAGCTTGAGATTGGTTTGAGATTGGTTTGAGTTGAAGACTGACGGAAGCTTGATGAAGCTTGATGGGATTTGGCTGTATTTGGTGGTATTTGATGGTATTTGGTGGTATTTGCTGATACTTAAATAAACTTCGTTAAGTGTTAACTAAAATAAATACGGGGATAGTTTCGTTAACGGATTGGTTAATAGAATACAAGCAGGGACGGTTCCGGAGGCTCGATTGTGAGCACAACGGAACCGTCCTTTTTTTTATTTGGATGTTATGTAGTAATAGCTGCCGTTTTTGAACTGCTTAACACGGCCGGTGCGGACGAGCTCGGAAATGACGGCACGGATCCGGTCGGGGGATTGGTCGGAAAAGGGCATTTTGGCAAGGTCACACCTGCGGACGGGGCGGCGGCCTGATATGAGCTGCAGGAGCTCTTTTTCTACGGCTTCGATGCGGACGGTGCCCATCTGCTGGAGCAGGGCGGCGGTTCTCAGGCGCTCCTTCAGCCGCTCGGAATCGGTAAGGCATTTCTCAAAGCCGGGGCCGAAGTGGCTTTCCAGATAATCATAGGCGTGGACCCAGGTGCCGATGCCATCTTGTGTATCGAGGTAGGCATACCAGAGGTCAATGCATTCGGCAACATCGGCAGATACCGCTTCAGCCGGGAGGCCGCTGCGGGAAGTGACACGGGTCAGGGAAAGAAAAGAGGACCGAAGACGATTGATCGCCGGATCTGCCAGGGTCTTCCAGCGCTTATATTCCATGCGCTCTTCCTTGGCGGCTTCTCTCGGGGTCGGCGTATAACGCTCAATTCTGATGGTGAAGGTCGGAGCTTTTGGCCGGAGATGAATCGGCCAGTAAAGGATGCAGGCGATCAAAACGGCAAGGGCGCACATGAACCCAACAATCAGAAAAAGGGTCATAGGTCAATCCTTCTTCTGCGCTGCCAGAAAGCGGAGGTAATCCAGAGCAGCGTCTTTGCGGTCTTCCGGGATGGCATCGAAGATCTCCATGGCCTGCAGACGGATCTGGTCAACGGATGCACCATTTTCGTGAGCCGCAGGAATTGGCTGTGCCGGCTGCTGCTCTGTTTCCGCTTCGGCAAGTTCTTCTGAAGACGGTGCATCTTCGGCTCCGATCAGATATCCAACGGTCACTCCGAAGAATTTACTGAGCCTTATCTGCGTTGCAATGTCAGGCTGGTGCTTCCCGGTTTCGTATCTTGACACAACACTTTCCGATATTCCAAGGGAATTTCCCAACTGTTTCATAGTAATTCCCTTTTCTTTGCGAAGCTGTCGTATGCGGTTGACCATATAACCACCTCCAATGTGATAATACACTCAACTAAATGTAAAGTAAATAGAACTTGCGAATTTCGCAAGAAAATACTTGACTATTTGGAAAGCTTGTGCTAGTGTAAAGTAAAACTTGCCGATACGGGAAGTCGAGGTGATAGAATGAGAGAATGGCTGTACAAGATGCGGAAGGAACGAGGGCTTACCATGAAGAATATGGGTGAAGCCATTGGGTTCACGGAGAGTTATTATTGCGCAATTGAAAACGGAGATCGGCAGAAGCGGATGGATGCCGCTCTGATTATCGGAATCGCCAATGCGCTGGGATGTGAACCGGCGCTGGTGCTGGAGAACGAGAAAAAGTATATGGAGGCCGGGATGGAATAAGGCCGGTGAAATTGAAAGGGAAATGGTGTGATTGTCGGTGGAGTATCCAAAGAAAAGACTGAAGTGCGAGATCTACAGAGATTCCATGCAGAACTACAAAAAGTACGCAATCCCTCCGGCGCAGCTGATCATTGCGGATGTTCCCTATAACGTCGGCAAGGACTTCTA